>JAFAHT010000279.1 GCA_019237095.1 Planctomycetaceae bacterium | reverse complement strand
TTAACCCGTATCTCCGCATCGTAACCTGTTGATAGCCATCTGGTTGCGACGTGCACCGTTGGCTGGGCCGGCAAGGAGTCGTCGCCACAACTCATTACCTGGTATCAGCTTGTGATCGATCGGACACGGGTTAACCGAATATTTACGTTGCATTCAACGCTTGCCCACCTCCTGAACCTCCTTGTGGCTAGTCTGATCACGGTTTGTTCCCTCTTGTCTGTTGGAACTTTGCGTTTTCTATACATTTTACGGCTCATCTGTTCAGGCCATGGATACCCAACTCCACGCGCTGCCAACACTTCCTGTCCTCACTCGGACCGTTTCCGGCTGCTTGAACCCCGCGTTTCTCAACATTTCTCAACATTTTACGGCTCATCTGTTCAGGCCATGGATACCCAACTCCACGCGCGGCATCGATAGCGGACCCCGACAATTCACCGAGGTAGTGCTCGACGAACAATCTCTGCCGATAACTGGTTCGGGCAGGGTCTCCCGACGTCTCCTGATCCCCCGTCCTCTGCGACCGCCGGTCTCCCAGTCCCTGACCGGCGGCGCGCCACCTGGAGACTCTCACCGAGCGAAACAAATTCGCAACGACAGCAGTCGGGATCAAAGGGCGGTCAAGACCAACTTTGCAGCATGCCACCCATTGGCTGCACCAGGATCGTCGTAGGTTTAGGTTGTTGAACCACACCAGGATTCCGTGACCGGTTCCGCAGGTTGCTTTTCCATGATCGGGTTGACCTTTTGGGCAGAGAGGTAAACAATCGATGTCCGAGTGGGCCAGTGCTGGGGCAACCCAATCCAACTTGTGAATAGCCGCAGAGAAATTGATGAACCGTCCGCCGATTGATCTGAGGTCTGACACGGTGACGCGGCCGACCCCGGGGATGCGCAAGGCGATGGCCGAGGCCGAGGTGGGCGACGACGTCTTCGGCGAGGACCCCACGGTTCACGCGCTCGAGGCCCGCACGGCGGAGCTGCTGGGAAAGGAGGCCGCAGTCTTCGTGCCGTCGGGAACGATGGCCAACCAGATTGCCGTCGGCGTGCACACCCGCCCGGGAGATGAACTCCTGTGTGCGACAACCTCTCATGTCTATGTCTGGGAGGCCGGGGGCATCGCGCGGCTTTCGGGCGTGACCGCACGTACCTTTGAGGGCGACTTCGGGCTGCTTTCCCTCGGTGAGATCAAGGACGCCATCCGCCCGGACGACATTCATTACGTCCGGACCCGACTCGTCTGGCTGGAGAACACGCAGAATCGCGGCGGCGGGCGAATCCACCCCATTGAAGGCATTGCGGCGATCCGGCAATGGGCGCGCGAGAACCGCCTGGCGATACACCTTGACGGGGCCCGGCTGATGAACGCCGTGGTGGCCACGGGCCGCCCGGCCCGGGAATGGGCACAGCACTTCGATACCGTCTCGATCTGCTTCTCGAAGGGTCTGGGGGCACCGATCGGCTCGGCGCTGGCGGGATCGGCCGAGGCCATCCGGCATGCCCGCAGGCTGCGCAAGGTCTTCGGCGGCGGGATGCGGCAGGCTGGAATCGTCGCCGCGGCAGCGCTCTACGCCTTGGAGCACAATGTCGAGCGGCTTGCCGAGGACCACGCCGGTGCCCAGGTGCTTGCCGAGGCCTTCCAGAACACCGAGGGCTTCGCGCTCGAATCGGGACCGGTCGAGACCAATCTTGTCTGGGTGCGCGTTGACCCGACCTTGGGATCGGCGGCCGAGGTCGTCGCTTATCTCAGGACGCGGGGAATCCTCGTCGCCGCGCTGGGCTCCCAGGTGATCCGGGCGTGCACTCATCTCGATCTGACGCGCCAGGACATCGCGTACGCCGCCAGCGTGATCCGCCAGGTCGAGCCGGCCATGATCACGGCCGTGACACTTGTGTACTGATCGCTCCACCGAATCTCGCGCACAACTGGTCGCCTGAACACAGTGGCCGTACCCACACGCCACTGAGATTGCCGTTGTCGGTTTTGCCGATTTTGTCTAGAATCCGCCCCGAGCCGGTCCGAGAACCGCTGCGGCATCGGACAAACGGTCTGATCCGGGCGAACTTCACCGAGTGGCTGTTCATGGAAGAGCAGTGTGGGGATGAAGCGCTTGGCCGCAGCATTCGCCGTGATTGTCATTCCGGCCTCCATTTCGGGATGTGGGCTGGGCCCGCGCAATTTCCGCAAGATCACCCATCCCGCTCCGCTGGTTCGGGCTCGCGCCATGAGCCTGGGTTACAGACAGCCCGATTCCGTGGTGCTTCCGGCCCTGCTCGAGCGGCTGAATGACTCCGACGTGGTGGTCCGGCTGGCCGCTCACGAGGAGCTGAAACAGCGAACCGGGCGTGATTTTGGCTACCTTCCCTGGGGCAGCACCGAAGATCGCTCCAAGGCGATCGGCCGCTGGCATTCGTGGCTGGCGGGAGGGCCATCCAGGCGGGGCCCGGCGCCGGCGCCGGCGCAGCCGAGGAAGAGCTTGCCCAGGCCCTCGCCGCAGGGCCGCTAGGGTGGCGAACCAGGGAGAACCCAGGCCATGGCCATGAGCACCAGCGTGACCGCCCCGAGCTTGCCGTTCTGGCTCAGCCCCATCGGCTGGGTGGGCAAGGGCGTCATTGGCGTGCTGTCCTATCTGGGCGGGGTGGCCGCGCTCATGATATCCGCCGCGGTTTCGTTGATCACATTTCCCCGCGACGACGACCTGCCAGGCTTCTGGACGGTGCTCAAGGAGGAGTTGTGGTGGCTGCTGCTGACGGGTGCGCCGCTGGTCGGGCTGGTGCACGTAGCCATGGGTTCCTTCCTGTCGATGCAGGCCTATTTTGGAAGCACGTTCCTCGACGGCACGGGTGCGGTGGTCGGCGTGGGTTTGCTGCGGAACCTGGCCACGCTCATGACCGGGCTAACGCTCTCGGGCTTGATGGCCTGCCGTCTGATCCCTGGACGCCTGGGACTGGGCCAGGGCCCGGCGGCGAGCGCGGGCCCGGCAACGGATACCCGTTTTCCCGCCGTTTCTAACCATCCGGGTGCGACGAGTGACGAGCCCCAGCAGCTTCCCGCGCCAGGCCGGCTGGCGGCGCCGCGAATGATCGCCACGGCTCTGGCCTCGATGCTGCTTGCGCTCTGGGGGTTCGCCGTGGGAACCGTCGTGGGTTGGCAGGCCGCCCGCTCGCTCATGGGACTGCCGTCAGATATGTATTTTCTTATGTTTTACCGAATGATCTGGTTTCGCGACGTCGTTGGGATGATCGTCAAGGGCCTTTTGTTCGGTCTTCTCCCGGCGACGATCTGCTGCTTCGAAGCGCTTCGCGCGGCCAGGCTCTCCGCTGGTCAGAACTCCGGCCGGCCGGCGTCCGCGTCCGGGGATTGCTCTGCGTCCTCGGACCTGACGGCGCCCATCGTGCGCGCTGCCTGCTTGTCGATGATGTCGATCCTGCTGCTGAACATGACCTGGTTCATGCTGGTGTATCACGCGGTCCCGGTGTACGGGCCCTCGCTGCTCCAGCCGCCAACGCCCTGATCGAGTACCGGTCCTCGTGCAAGATCATCCCGGGGAGGGAACCCCACAATGAGTGCTCGAACTTCAGTACGGGACGTCACGGTTGGTCTCGTCGTGGTCACGGCCTTGGCGGGATTGCTCGCCTTGATGGGCCTGGCCAGTGATGGCCCAGGCTTCCTCGCGGCCCAGAAGACCATCGACGTGGTCTTCCGCGACGGCCAGGGCATTCGGGTCGGCAGCCCGGTGCGCGTGGCTGGCCTGGACGCGGGAAATGTCGTCGACCTGGATCTGGTGGAGGTGGAGGGCACACTCCGGGCGCGAGTGCGCATTTCCTTGCCAGCTAATCTGGTCAAGAAGATGCGGCAAGACGTCAAGGTAAGCATCACTCAGGGCCTCACCGGCATGAGCCACGTGAACATCGTCGCGACCGGCAAGTCGGCCGTGACCCTTGTGCCCGGCCAGTCGATCCAGGGTGTTGAGAGCTCGTTCTTCGACCCGATCATCGAGCAGGTCG
Organism: Planctomycetaceae bacterium; assembly: GCA_019237095.1. Taxonomy (GTDB): domain Bacteria; phylum Planctomycetota; class Planctomycetia; order Isosphaerales; family Isosphaeraceae; genus Aquisphaera. Next base: position 11,316 of record JAFAHT010000279.1, on the reverse strand, counting down.
GGCTCGGGCCGATCGAGCGAAATCACTTGAGCCACACCATTGCCGAGGTCCGGCAGACGGTGGATTCGATCGGGCCCAGACTGCAGCAGATGCTGACGGCGTTTCAGGAGACCTCGGGCAACCTGAAGGACATGAGCGACGCCATCCGCCCCGCCGTCGAATCGACCGTAGGCCACGTGGAGGACCTGTCGCGGAGGATCAGCGCCAGCGCTCCGAAGATCGAGGCCACCCTGGCCCGGCTCGAGGCGATCACCCAGCAGGCCAACTTGATTCTGGGCGAGAACCGCGACAACGTCCGCTCGAGCCTCGCCTCGGTTCGCGACCTGACCTTCTCGCTCAACGACGTGGTGGCCAAGGATCGCTTCAAGGTGGAGAAACTGATTGAAGGCCTGGACATGACCCGCGCCCGGGCCGATCGCGTGCTTTACCAGGCGGACGTCATCGCCGGACAGGGCGTTCAGATCGTGGCCCGAAGCCGGGCCGAGATCGAGCGATCGGTGACCAACGTCCGTGATGCGACCGACTGGGGCGACAAGCTCGTCCAGAAAATCTACACCAACCCGTTTGTCCTCAGTCCATTCTACAAGCCCTCGAACGACGACCTGCGCGTCCAGGCCATTTACGACACTGCCCAGGTCTTCACCAAGGGAGCCCAGGAATTGAATGATGCCATCAAAACACTCGAGAGCGTGCAAGCTCAGGTGAAAACACCCGAACAACAGCAGGAAGTCCTTCAGCTCCAGCAAAAGGCACTGGCACTGACGGAACGGCTTGGCCAGACCTCGGCTCTCCTGGCTGAAGGGCTGAAACGGCCAACTGATCCGACCAGACGAAGACGCTAGGGAATCGGCGCCGAGCTGGCCGGCAGATTTTCGGGGTTTTGTTTCAATTCCCACCTAGCTCGCGTCGATAAATAAATCAGGGACGTTCAAAACCGGACGTCATGGCGTGGACGGAGACCGGAGTCAGGAGATCCGACTGTCGTCAGCCGGCTCACTATCTCGCGTAGGCTCCGAAGATTGTCAATCGAGCAACACCCGGAACTGCCGAGGGTGGAGCCATCGGTCAGAGCACCAATTTGGGAGGCCCAATGGAAATTTTCGGTGCAGGGGGAACACAAGGCCCTCAACCCATTTACCCGCGACTGACTGCATTTAGCGTGGATGCCGGTCATACTGTACATGCGGGCGCCCCGCGCGATCACGTCGAGATCTCCCCCCTGGGACAGATGCTCGACGGCATCAGCCAGTTGCCGGAGATCCGCCACGAGAAAGTGGAGGAGATTCGCCGGCAGATCGCAGCCGGACGTTACGAAACTCCAGAAAAGCTCGAACTCGCTCTTGACCGGATGCTGGACGAGATGATGGGCCGGTGACCGAACGCTAATTCCAGCCAAGAGACCCATCCGAGACAAAGATCTGGCCGGCGCCGGGGCAACTCTTCTGGGTTTCCCTGACGTCGGCCAATTGACTTTGGCTCTTCCAGTGTTCCGGGCGGCTGTTCTCGAAGATTCATCGTAAGTCACTTGATCTTAGTGGCTTGCGTCCGGTAAACAGAGAGGAGTTGCGCGATCTCATCTTCCAACAAATTCCCAAGGACGTCCTCCGCCGTGTGGCGGTTGACCTGGGAATGCGAACGTTGAAGCAGAGCGCGGTCGATAAGATTCTAGACGGCACGACGACGGTCCAGGAGGTTTACCGCGTCGTCTCGTTCTGAAACCGGGATCAAGGAGTGCTCGGAGGGGACAACCGCCCGTTCCGAGGAACCCCGGACCAAGTTGAAGCGAACCGGCAAGGAGGTCGGCGATGCGCGGCGTATTCTCGAGAGTTGTAGGCGCCCTCGTGGTGCCAGGATTGCTGGTCCTTGCGTTCCACCCGGGATCAGCCCAGGCCGACGATACCAGTTTCTTCGGCCGGCTCTTCCGGCTGGTCGGAAGTTCGTCATCGTCATCGACGTCATCGACGCCATCGGAAAACTCGACCAGCGCGGGCCAGTCCGGGTTTCCGGGAAGCCAGGCGCCTTCGTCAGCCTTCGGCGACATCGGTAACGGGGGCTCGTTCTTTCCTCCCGGCAGCGCGGCGTCCCGCATGCCGAACCCGACCACGGGCGACGGACCGGTCTCGTCGGAAGGGCCGTCCACCCCGGATCTTTCAGGCACACAGGATGGCCAGCCCCGTCTCAGTCCGCGGCCGCGCGTCAGCAGTGCGGTCACCACCGCCGACCCGCTCTTGACCCGCATGGCCCTGGGCCGGTCGAATGATGGCAGCCAGTTTGGCATGTTGCTGCAGGTCTTCACCGACGGCACCGTGATCGACTCGGAAGGAGTCCACCGGCTCAGTGCCTCCGAACTCCGGCCGCTTGTCGAGGCGACTCAGAATAGTGAGCTGGCGCGCGTTCGAGGCCACTGCGGCACGCCCTCCAACGACTTCATCGAATACGTTCATATCGTCATCTTCGAGCGCCGTATGGGACGCCTTCAGGCCCACTCGTTCTCGTACGCCGGCAATGCCCAAGGCTGCGACAACGGAATCCTCTACCTGCACACCGCCCTGGAAAACCTCCAGGCCAAGCTCAGCCACCGGCCAGCCGCAACTGCGGCCACAGGCGCCCGGGGCTCCCCGCCGGTGTTCAACCCGGTCCCGGCGGCTACCTCCCCCCGGCCCGCGACTCGCTCGACCTCGACTTCGATCACAAAGCCGGTCAACGGGCCCGCGATCGCCCCACCGCTGCCAGATCCATCCGCCGTTCCGGGTCCCGGCTCGTCCACCGGCAGCGTCATCACCCTGACACCAATCACTCCGCGTTGAATGCTACCAAGGCGGACTGGCTCGGAAGACCGACGAGCCACGGATGAAGAGTAAAGTGGGGATTGGCCACTGATGAACGCAAACACGTATTAGCCACGGATAAACACAGATAGAAAACAACTTCAGGGATTTGACAATCCTGTTGAACGGGCGTTTCCAGTCCAGCCCCTACATTCAATTTTCTTATCCGTGCTTAACCGTGTTCATCGGTGGCCAGTTCGCCTTTTCATTCCCGTCCATCGTATCCGTCTGTGGCTATCTCCACCTTCGACTTTCCCCTCCATGCCTGCCACCGTCACGGACTGGAAGGACGCCCGCGGGACGGATAGAATGAAGAGGCATTCTTGATAACGACCCGGCCCTGGTAGCTTGCCGCCAGGACGACGACTGGTCTGGTCTGGGGAATGCTCGCGTGGCCGACACTGGCGCAGCCGATCAACTGGCACCGCTTTCCGTTTCCGAGACCCCCGAGGCGAAATTTCGGGAGTTTCTGGAGATCCGTGGCGAGAAGCTGACCGAGCCCAGGCGCGTCTTGGTGCGCCAGATCTTCGATACCCACAAGCACTTCGATGCCGACGAACTGGTCCGCGACGTGCATGATTCTGGTCATGCGATCAGTAGGGCGACCGTCTATCGCACCCTGCGACTGCTCGTTGAGGCTGGCTTGCTTCGCGAGCTCCGCCTGACCAATCGCACCGCCTACGAGCATGACTACGGCTATCCGGCTCACGATCACATGCATTGCACCGTTTGCAATCGGGTTGTCGAGTTTCGCAACGACGAGATCCGCAGGATCCGCGACGCCGTCAGCCGAGCCCACGGCTTCCGCCCCGCCGGCCACCGCTTCCTGATCACCGGCGTCTGCTCCGCTTGCAGCCGAGCCCACAGCCCCAGGCGCCGGCTCGACCTGATCTGACGATCGAGCTCGCGTGCCGGCTTTTTCTGTTCAAGTGCGGCTGCGTAGCCGCCCATTCCGGTCCGCCTGCCAGACCTGCCCGGTGTGCACGTCGAGGGCTGTCAGCCAGCCTCCGCCGTAGCAGCGGGTGTCGATGCACTTGATGTGGCCGAGGTCGAGAATCTCGCCGCTCTTCTGTGAGGTATGGCCGACGATCACGGTCTTGCTGGAATGATGGACGTCTGGAATTTCATCGCGGAGCGACTCCCAACGAAGCGCCAGGCTCGGTTGCTGGCTCATCGGCAGGTGGGACACGTAGGTCGCGTGAAGGAAAATGTGGGTCTCGGTCTCGTGATAGTCAACGCACGACTCGAGAAACGCGATGTGCTCGTCAGGGATCACGCTCACGTCCGGCGGTGAGGAGGCGCCATAGGAGGCCAAGGTTGCGATCCCGCCCATGCGAAGGAAGGCCCTGAGATGAAGACCGTACCGCGCCTGGAGAAGCATGTCGTCGTGGTTGCCCAGGATCGGAACCAGGCGGCACTGACCGGCAAGCGCGATCAGCCGTTCCAGGACACCCCGGCTGTCCGGACCGCGGTCAACGTAATCGCCAAGCGTGACGATGACGTTGTCGGGCTGGGGATCGATCGCGCCCAGAATCGCATTCAGGGCCAGGAGGCAGCCGTGAATGTCGCCAATCGCGATGGTTCGTGCAGCCGCGGAGGTCTTCATTCCAGTAAGCCCAGGTCCGCCAGTCGCTGGCTGTGGTTCGCCTGCTCCTCGTGATGATGCCGATCGGCCGTTGGCTCCCGATTCGAGATCGTATCATGACTTCCGAAAAGATTGTTGACCGCTAGCGCGAGCTTTCGTGGTAAGTCCTGAAACAAGCCGGGATTGCTGGCTCACTCAAGATAGCCCAGGTCCGCCAGTCGCTGTTCGAGGATCGCCTGTTCCTCGGCAGTGTACTCGAACTGCCGCCGGTGCGGACCTTCAAGGGCGACTTGCGGCGAGTCGTGGCGAGTCGGGGTGAACGTGTTTATCGAGTCGGCCGTGGTCGATTCCCCAGTGATCGGTCGACCCTCGACGTGGGCCGGAATCGGCAGGCCAAGCAAGTTCAGGATCGTGGGAGTGGCGTCGATCAGCCGGGCCGTGAGCGAGCGGCCCGGGGCGAGCCCCGCGCCGGCGAGGGCGACGATGCCTTCGGGGCGGTGGGTGCCGGAGAGGTTCGGGTCAGTCATGACCCAGGAGCCATTACCGGTGAGCCGCGTGCGAACCCAGTAGGGATCGTCGGGCAGCGCGATGAGATCGGGATATCCTTCGCGGGCCGGGTCAAGATGATAGGCAAGGGCGGTGGGGATGATCTGGGGGAAAAGGGGTCGGCCTGTCTCGGGATGGCAGGCCTCGCTGAGCGCCTGAGCTGCGGCCTGGCAGGCGTCGTCGATCTGACGGGGAGTGAACAGTGGAGCGGTGTGGCGAGTGAGTCCCTGGCGAGCCGCCGAGTTCACGTAAACCATGGCCGCGGTGTCCTGGTGAGGGGCAAACGCCAGAGTCCGTTTCCAGTCGAACGGGAACTGCGAGGAGATCGACTGGTCGAACGAGGCCGAGCGCGCGGTCGGGTCGCCCCGCTTGGCGTTCCAGACGCGGAGCCGGTCGCGGGCCTGTTTCATCCGCCGGCGCAGGTTGCCGGCCCAGTGGGGCAGCCGGACGACGCCGGCGTCGACGAGGATGCGATTGACCTCAATCCGTCCCAGGCAGGGGCCGAAGCCGTGGTCGCTGACGGCCATGACCGCCGCGCCGCGGCGATCGGCCAGCTCGCACAAGCGGCCGATGGCCGCGTCCAGGCCCCGGATCACCTCGGCCGCCGCGGTGTTCCATGCCGGCTCGTCGATCCCGGTCTCATCGACGTTCAGGTAGCGCCAGACCCGATGCTGAAACGGGTCGAGGTTCTGGAACTGGACCATGAGCACCGACCAGTCGGGAACATGGCGATCGGCCAGCAGCCCACCCTCAGCACGGCCGCGAAAGCTCTCGACGGTCAGGCGAGCGTTGGCCTTCAGCTCCTCGAGCGACTGCGGGGCGTGCTTCCAGAAATAGCCCAGCGAGTACGCCGGGACCTCGGTCTTGAGCTGGGCCCCGAATTCGGGACAGGCCTGCAAGGCAGCCTCGAGGTGCGGGGCGTCCATCCCCGAGACGACCACGCCCCTGAGACTGGGAGGAGGGAAGAGACCGGGCAGGTTCAGGCAGGCGACGGTCCGGCCGGAGTCGGCGAGCTGCTGCCAGAGCGTGGGAACGCGGATCCGGCCCGAATGGTTGACCTTCATTCTGCCCGCGGCCGCATCGTAATAACGGTGGTCGAACACGCCGTGCCGCGGCGGGTTGCAGCCGGTCATCATCGTCGTCCACGCGGCCGTCGTGACCGGGGGAATCGTAGATGTCAGAGTCCCGTACGCGGCTCCTTTGAGCAGCGCGTCGAGGTTCGGCATCAGGCCACGCCTACGCATCGGGTCGAGTACGGTCCAGGTGGCGCCGTCCAGCCCGAGGACCACGAGACGATCGATCGGCTTCCGCATGAATCCGCCCCTTTCCAGTCTCATCGCGCGCCCCGGCGGTCGAGTCCTACCCGCGCTGCCGGTCACTGCTTAGCCTGCCTGGGCCAGCCGGTCATCGATGTCGATCGAGAAATCGGCCGTGTAGTAATTGGCGATCTGGTGCCGCTCGCCCTTCGACCGGTAAACCTGGCCCAGGGCGCGGCGCAGCTTGACCCCGACCGGCAAGCTCGAGCGGGCCTGCCGCAACCACTCGCGATAGGCCGCGACGAACTTGCTGGCCCGCACCGCAACGTCCGCGGGCGCGGGCGTCTTGATGCCCACGGCCATCACCGAGTGAGGGAACGAGGGGTGTCCCTGAGATCCCGCCACCCGCGCTGCGTAAGGAGCCATCAGCCGGCGCAAGCAGTTGGGCGTGAGCCGCCAGTAGTCGTTCGGATAGCCGTGGATCCGGAAATTGAGCGGAGTCGTGATCACGAATATCCCGCCCGGCTCGAGGATTCGGAAGACCTCGTCGAACGCTCTCCGCACTTCAAAGACATGCTCAAACGTCTCGATGCAGAGGACGGTTCCCGCGGAGCCATCCGGCAGGTTGATGGCCGAGACGTCCTCCACCCGGTCCACGCCCGGACCTGGCCGCATGTCACAGCCGACATAGACCTTGCCCGGAAACATCCCCCGGAGATTGGCGTAACCTTCCTGCCCGTGGACCTGGAACGAGCCGAATTCATACACCGGGGCCGGACAGTCGAAGGTCTCGGCCACAAGGCGGCAGAATGCCTTGTTGTGGTCGCGCATTGCTGTCGCTCCTCCCTGAGCCGGGCGACGGGGGATTCGAATTGGCCGAAGGTGATTGACCGTAAACCGCCGCCCGAGGGCGGATCTTAGTGCGAATCCCCCGAGCGGTCAAGCGGAACCGTCGCGCTCGTCTCGTCGCGCGGCGAGCGATTCTGGTGAAGCGAATCCTGTCCCGATGCGGAAAGACATCGAGCCGCGGATGAACGCGGGTCAACGCGGATCGGCTACGGCGACCCACGGTCTCAGAGGACGCCGGGTCAGGAGACCACTGACCGAACCAGCCTCTTCAAGACCAACGTTCCACGTGTACTGTACGGGCGTTTGGTAGAGAAAAGTAGAGATCCACCAATTTTCTCGCCACGACGCCCGCGGTCGCAGAGGCCGGGCGGGTCAGGAGACCACGGGAGCGGAAGCTCTTGACTTGAACGTAGTAGCCATGCGAACACCTCCTGGGAAAGGGACTGGGAAAGCCCCAATTACCGCAGAGTAGTCCGGATGGCGCAGAGAGAATAAGTAATTCTCTCAACGAAACCCCGTACCAGGGGCCACTCACTTTCTGACACAAAGGAAACGTGGCCGGCCCTTTCGCCCGTGGGGCGGGACGTGGAAACGGGGACGCAACTAGTTATTGATTCTAGCTGCGTCCCCGTTTCTGCTCCCTAGCCAGGATAGGGGCTCATCTGAGATATGATCGATTTGTCGTCAAAGTCATTGGAGAGGGTCTCTCTGACCGCTATTATGTAACTTTGGATCAAGGCTCTTGTTCGGGTCGCATATGACTGAGGGGAGCGAGAATCGCTCGCTCCTCATTCTCGAGCCGAAATGGTGGGTCACATACTCTAGACCAGTTCCGGGAGATTGCAGTGGCTGGACTCGACACACTAACGCTGAAAGCAACACCCTGGAAAGTCGTCAACCTGGCTAACCTGAAACGCGAGAACAAACTCCATCTGCCCGATTTGCAGCGGGGTTTTGTCTGGGCCGCCGATAGAGTTCGCGCCCTCCATGACTCTCTCTATCGGCGGTACCCAGTTGGTGCTTTGCTCTTGTGGAAGCCGACGTGGCAAGGGTCCGAAGCGCCCTTCGCCACGCGAGCTTGGGACCTTTTTCCGCCCGATCCCAGTACAGGAAGAGGGGTCTTGGAACCGGCGACGGCGATCCAGCCAGGGTCGCTCTTCGTTCTTGATGGACAACAAAGGCTCACCTCGATACTGCGAGTCATTTATCGAAGCCGAATGCGCGACCGGACGACCCCGGATCCGGATCTTCTCGTTGCTCTCTCACCGAACCAGGATTGGGTCGAAGACCCTTTTCACCTCCGCTCGAGAGGATTGCACCGCCGTATGAAGGACGGTCTTCTCGTTCCCGCAGAGGTGCTCTTCGAGGGGGTTAGAGGGGGCAACGAGAGCCTTGCAATTCAAAAGGCTATCGGAGAATGGTTGACCGCGTCGGACGAGATGTTCTTCAAAGCATTTGATCGGGCTAACGCGATTCGAAACTCCATTCTTCAGGCGGAGATCATCGCTTACGAGATCGACGCTGATGCGGATGACGATAACGTCATCGAAATCTTCGCTCGCCTGAACCAACAGGGTGTCAGACTCAGGCCGGGCGATCTTGCGGCGGCACGCTTAACCGGGCAGATGTCGAACTTCCGGGCACGTGCTAGAGCCGTATTCGATCTTCCAGAACTCGCGGGCTTCGCTGTGCCGGAGGGCAAGGAACAGTCGGGGCGAAGCGGATCTTTTGTGGATACTGACCTCCTCATCAGGACTGCAATGCAGGTCAGTAGTGGCGTGGTGCGGTATCGAGACGCCGAGAAGCAGGAGGCCCGTGCGCCCTACGAGAAAATTGAGGGAGGCTGGAATCAGACGGTTGAGGGCTTCAAGGGCGCCATCCAGATGTATCGATCGGCAGGGGTGCCGTCAGGTGACTGGCTCCCGTATCGGTATCTCCTCCTTCCCCCGGCGGTCGCAAGCGCAAAAGGCCACGTACTCCAGAGGAAGTGGCTGGGTTGGGCGGTGGCCGCGAGCCTCTGGGGACATTACGCTGGCGAGACAGAGACGAAACTCCAGAGAGACGCCAACCTCGCCGAAAAGGGCGATGTTGACGGAGTGATCGAACAAGTCAAGACAAGAGCGAAAAGAACCGAGAGTGCGATCCCGGACGAGGAGGACTTCCTCCACAATATCGTCGGCGAGGGCGGGGTCTTCCTTGCCATGCTTATGATGTTCCAGGAAAAAAAGGCCCGATCATTTCCTGGAGGAAAGCTCATTACCGGTGCCGATGAGCCTCTCGAAGTACACCACATCTTCCCCAGGGCTATCCTTGACCTTTATGGGAAGAGAGACAATGAATTCGTCCCAGACCGACCCGGAAACCTGACCATCTTAACGCGGTCTGACAATGAGCATCTGAGCGATACCCCCCCCCTCGAATTATTTGGCGACCGTTCATGATGCGGACATACTTGAGCACCATATGATTCCGAGCGATCGTGCGACATGGAACTTGGAGAATTACCGAGAATTCTGCGAGATTCGAGAGAGGACTCTGGCCGCGAATATCGCGGCTCTGTTGAGAGGAATGGGCCTTTACTGAGGTTCTTCCGACGTCGAAACAGGGACGCAACTAGTTATTGATTCTAGCTGCGTCCCCGTTTCTGCTCCTCCGGAGCTGGAGAAGGCGATCCCGGGCGTCTCGCGGAAGATGCTCGTCTAGCAGCTGCGCGAGCTCGAGCGCGACGGCGTAGCCAGCCGCACCGTTTATCCCCAGGTGCCCCCGAAAGTCGAGTACGGGCTGACCGAGTGGGGGAAGGCGATGTGCCCGGCGCTTGACGCCCTGCTCGAATGGGCCGCGCAGCGGCCGAAGACTGCTGCGAACGGCCCATTCAATAGTCGATAGGGGCGCGTCAGGATCCCAAGGCAGGATGGGGTTACGAAGGGTGAGTCGGTGCCGTATCGGTCGATGCGGCCACCGATCAGCGGCACCCCCCGACTCAGGACTCCAGGGACGCGTCCATCGTGATCTCGGCCTTCAGCAGCTTGGAGACGGGGCAGCCGGCCTTCGCCTTGCCCGCTAGCTCCTCGAACTTCGCCTGGTCCGCGCCGGGGATCTTGGCCCTGAGCGTCAGATGGACGGCCGTGATGGCGAAGCCGTCGTCGACCTTGTCCAGTGTGACGTCGGCCCGCGTCTCCATCCGCTCGGCCGTCAGCCCGGCCTCGCCGAGGATCAACGACAGGGCCATGGTGAAGCAGCCGGCATGCGCCGCGCCGATAAGCTCCTCGGGGTTGGTACCGGGCTTGCCCTCGAAGCGGCTCGAGAAGCCGTAGGGGTAGTCCGTGAGCGCGCCACTCCGGGTGGAGATGGCGCCCCTGCCGTCCTTGATGCCGCCCTGCCAGACGGCCGATCCGTGCGTCTTCATCGTGGATTCTCCTCGCGTGGTCGCTGCAACAGTTCGGAAGAGGGTAAACGCGGATTGGAGGGGCTCACAAGGGGAAGCCGAGGGGGACATAGTGAATTGTCCTCGACCCCTGGGTGACTTGGGCAAAGATTCCGTCGCGTGAACTCCGTGATTCCTCCACACTCCGAGAACATCCGATTATTATTGTACTCCATCACCAGGTTCTGGTTGAAGAAGCCGAACGTCTGCTTCGACGGGGTCGCGGTCAGGCCGGCCAGGTGGGCGTCGAAGTATTCCAGCACCTGGCGCCAAAGGTTGTAAATGGCCCGGTGGTACTCGTCGGTGAAGATGACGTCGAACGTCGCGATCGGTATCGATGATTTGTAAACCATGGAGACGGGCTCGGTGATCGGCCCCGCGCCGGCGTCGAACCGTGAGCCTTCCTCCAGGGTCGGGTCAAGGTCGGGGTCGCCCCGGAGCATCGAATAGAGGCGCTGAATTGTGGTGATGCAGACCGGGGACGGGGTCGAGCCGGTTCGACTTGAGGTGCTGGACGTTGTATAGCTCGGTGAACTTGGGCGCGGAAGGAGCCAGCCACTTTCTGGCCCCAAGAAAACGTGGGTGGCCCTGTGGGTGGCCCCTTTCGCCGGTCATGGTCAAGTCGGGGCGGTCGGGAGGGTGTATGCCTGCCCTCGCGAGGTCAGACGCCTGCGTCCGATCTGATCGTTGTACCGATGAGCCGCATTATCTCACACCAGCCCGGCCTTGGGACGCCGGACGAGGCTTTGGGGGACGGGGACGTGACCGACGGTGGCGGCGGCGAGAAGAGGCTGAGGGGGATGGGCTTGGCCGAGATCGGCGCGCAAA
>JAFAHT010000461.1 GCA_019237095.1 Planctomycetaceae bacterium | reverse complement strand
GCCGTCATGCTTCGTCAGGCCGAACCGGGGCCAAGCCTAAGAGCCGCTCAACAGCCAGCCCGATGTCTGGGGCGCGCATCAGTGATTCGCCCACGAGAATGGCCGAGACCCCGGCGGCCTCGAGCCGTTCCACGTCACGACGGGTCCGGATGCCGCTTTCGCTGACCACCATGATCCCGGTAGGGATCTGGTCGCGGAGTTTAAGGGTGTGCTCGATGTCGGTGCTGAACTGCCGTAAGTCGCGATTGTTAATCCCGACGAGATCAGCCCCCACGTTCAGGACCCGCGGTAGGTTCACCGCGTCGTGCAACTCAACCAGGGCCGACATGCCCATCACCCGTGCTTGCTTCAAGAGCGCCGCCATCGTGGCGTCATCGAGGATCTCGGCGATCAACAGTATGGCATCCGCTCCCGCCAGCCGGGCCTCGACGACCTGATACTCGTCGATCAAGAAGTCTTTGCGAAGCAAGGGAAGGGCGACCGACGCCCGCACCCGCGCCAGGTATGAGAGATGCCCCTGAAAATAGGGAACGTCTGTCAGCACGCTGATGCACGCCGCGCCATGCTCCTGGTAGGTCCGGGCTATGGCGACCGGATCGAAATCAGCCCGGATCAAACGGGCGGAGGGGCTGGCCTTCTTGACCTCGGCAATGAGCTGGATTGGCCCAGGCCCGGCCAAGGCTGCGCGAAAGTCGCGGACCGGAGGGGCCTCAGCCGCCTGGGTTTCCAGTTCCTCCAGCGGCATCCGCCGCCGCGCCGCAGCGACCTCCCGGCGCTTCACGGCAACGATCTCGTCGAGTATGGTTGTCTTCATCAGCCTGTTGTATCACGGCTTCTCCCTCATGGGCTATAAGTCTGTCCGCACACACCTTCACCGATTTGGCGGCCGACCAGTCGATCGCGACCACCGAGGGGTTTGATCAGTATCAGGTCCTCCCCCAGAAGCCGTCGACGACTCCCGCAGGGAAATGATCGTCCTTGGTGAACTGCACAGGCAATATCGAGAATAACAGGAATTGCCCTGTGTGAGCAGGAATCTCCGGGGATCTGCGCTTGCGAAGCGACAGGGCACGATATAGATTCCGAAGTCGCGGTTAAAAATGATTGCGCGTGCCTACCTGATCGGATGAACTGACTCTACCAAGTACCCCTTCAAGCATGTTCCAAGGTCCGATTCCATGCCTCACGACCCAAGCCCGTGAGGTATCCGCTGGTATCTCGCAAAGGAAGCGAGGGACGATCCGGATGACGCACAGGTTTGCAGCGCTCGATGTTCATCGATGAGGCAAGCTGGGTTCGGTGATGACCTGGCGGCAGAATGGAAGAAGGAGACTCCAGATGGTGAGGGTGATGCAATGCCCGAACCCTTCATGCGGCCGAATCTCGCATCTCGGTGAGGACCCGCTGGGCCGGATTTTCCGATGTCCGCGTTGCCTCACGAAGCTTCCCACGGCCGAGGTGAGCGCTGTGGATTCAGGATGGACAAATGTGCTCGGACCATTGCCCAGGCGATCTTCATCCCCATCCTCGGGGTGGATCTCGGCGGTGGAATCGATAGCTCGCCCTTCTGTACAGAACTCGTTGAGCTGGGATCACATTCCAGCCCGACTGATTGGCTCCACATCCCTGCCTTCATCCCTCCGAGCGTGCGACAGCGGTGAGTTTTCCGTCGAGCCTTTCGAATCCCATGTAGGCGATTCCTGGGATGTTCATTTTCCGCCAGACCTAGCTTTGCAGGAGAGTGGCGATGTGTATGTTGGTCCCTTTGACCGCGAGGATCGCTCGGAGTGGGATAGAGCGGCCGGCTGCCCCGGCTCGCCCAGCAGGCAGGTCAACGTCCAGCCTCGCGAGCCAGCGTCGGGGAGGGCGCTGGGCAAGAATGCGGCGACGTCAAGAAGGGCTGAAAGACGATTGAATCGGTTCGAGATTCTGGACGTGTTGGGGGAGGGACATCACGCCACGGTCTACCGTGCCTTTGACCCTTTTCTGGAGCGCCAAGTGGCTCTGAAGCTGCCTCGTCCGGGAGCGGCGCCCACGGCTCGGGTCCTGGACCGATTCCTGAGCGAAGCGCGGGCGCTGGCCCGCCTTCGTCATCCTCGGATCGTGCCGGTCTACGAGGCCGGCCGCGATGGAGAGCGCCATTACATTGCGATGGCCTTGATCGAGGGCTGCAACTTGGCGGAACGGATCTCCGAGAGGCCTCTTCCCTTCCAGCAGAGCGCAAAGATCGTCGCCGAGCTCGCCGAGGCTCTGGCCCACGCTCACGGACTAGGGATCATCCACAGGGATGTCAAACCGGCTAACATTCGGCTGGACAACCATGATACCGTCTATCTGATGGACTTCGGAATCGCCTACCTGCCTGATTCGGGAGAAATCCCCACCCCACCTGGAACCTTCCTGGGCACCCCGGCTTACCTTGCTCCCGAACTGGCCCAAGGCGGTCAGATGAAAATTCTACCAGCCAGCGACCAGTACAGCTTGGGGGCAGTCCTTTACGAGACCTTGTGTGGTCAGCCGCCGTTCTTCGGACCCCCGTCCTATGTCCTCTTCCATGCGATCCATCACGACCCCCCTTCCCCCCGGACAATCGATTCCAGAATTCCCAAATCCCTGGCTGCTATTTGCCAGAAGGCCATGGCCAAGCAGCCTGACCGGCGTTATTCCTCGTGCCAGGAGCTGGCTGACGACTTGCGCCGCTGGCTCTGCGGCGAAACACCCCTGGCTCGCCGCCGCGGCTGGGCTCGCTTGATTCGCTGAATTCACTCCCACGGCCAGGGTTGACGAGAATTCCCGATCGGCCAGGTTCGCGCACGAGATTTCTGACAGTCCTCGCTGATCTCCACCGTCAGGCGGCTCGGCTCGGTTTCTCAAATGGGGCCCCGGCCGTCCCGAATACCAACCCGACGCGCCAGCGAGGGTTCTGCTGCAATATACCTCGAGCGGGAGTGAATGAGGCATTCCGATTCGCTGTCGCTGCCGCGCGCCGAGCCGGGCATCAACGGCCTGACAAGCTGGGACCATGCATGTCTAGATTTGTCGAGATTTTCGAATTTCACGCAGCCAAACAAAATGTCCCAAGAGCGTTCAGTGGCAGTTCACTTGGGAATATTCGTATTTAGTTTGCGACGACGTAAGATAATGCTCTGCATTGGCTTGGGCTATCGGTTGGCGACTTTGACTCGACGTAACTGTTTTGGCACAACCGTTTCGAGGCCAAATAACCCCAGAATATGTTTTCCACGAACAAATGGCTCAAAAACTCCCGACATTGACGGTCGTTCGACATTGACGGTCGTTACCACCCGACTTACCGGGACTTCCAGGCCGCCATCCCAGAGGTTCTCGACGGTCTGCCAAGGAAGTACTCCCAGCAACCGGTCTCGTGGATGACGCGAATCTTCCACCAAATCGACGACGTCTCACTCATGGCCGCGCAAGG
>JAFAHT010000452.1 GCA_019237095.1 Planctomycetaceae bacterium | reverse complement strand
ACCGATTTCCAGGTCCCGGCCGCGGGTGGAGACATTTACCGCTGCTTCGTGGTGCCGACAAGCCTGCCCAAGGACGTGTACATTTCGGGGATTGAGTGCCAGCCGGGCAACCGTCGCGTCGTCCATCACATGGTGGCCTACGTTGATACGAGGGGAGAGGCCCGCAAGAAGGACGCCGCCGAACCGGGACCGGGCTATACCTGTTTCACAGGCCCCGGTGTCGAGATCCACGGCTACCTGGGCGCCTGGGCACCGGGCAGACAGCCCGACCAGCTCGAGGATGGCATGGGACGATCCTTGCCCAGAAATGCCGACGTGATCGTCCAGGTTCACTATCATCCCGACGGCAAGGCCGAGGTGGATCGCACGCGGATCGGGCTGCGGTTCTCCCGCACGCCCATCCGGCAGATTCTCCACAGGTTTGCCGCCCTGAACCAGGACATGAAGCTTCCCTTCGGAGAATCGAACACCGAGATCCAGGCCGCCTGGCCGGTGCCCGTGGACCTGGTCGCGCATGCGGTCCTTCCTCACATGCATCTGCTAGGCAAGGATATGCTGATGACCGTCACCTTCCCGGACGGCCGCACTCAGGACCTGATCAAGATCGACTGGGACTTCAACTGGCAGTACACGTACTACTTCGAGAAGCCCCTGGAACTTCCCAAGGGCTCGGTGGTCAAGGTGGTCGCCCACTATGACAACTCGGCTGATAATCCCCGCAGGCCCAAGGAGATGAAGCCGGAGGAGGTCCGCTGGGGCGAGGCTACGACCGACGAGATGTGCATCGGCTTTATCTTGGTGACGAAGAAAGGCCAGGACCTCACCCGGCCCGGGGAGAAGGACGAACTGATGGACATCTTCAAGGCCCAGATCGACGATTACCGCAACAAGCGGGACGAAGCGAACAGGAAGCGGGCCAAGAGCGCACGGTCAGAGGGAATCGGCCGCACAGAGACCCGATGATCATCGCCGGACGGAGCCGGCTCCCACGGAGCGGTCTCAATTCAACTCCGGCACCAGGGGGCCGGCCAGGTCCTTATGATAGAATAGCCGGCCCCCGAAGGTCGGCATGAACGAGCTGGGCACGCAGGGATCGGGACCGTAGCGCAGGGTCATCCAGAGGCTGGTTCCCTGCCACTGTATTCCCCGGTCGAAGATGCCGTCAGCACCGCCGATGATCCGGTCGGCCTTGAGGAAGAACCCAGGGCCGATCGTGTTGGCGAAGGCGGGAACCAGGGTCGTTCGGCTTCTGAAGCTGGTCAGCGCGTTTTGCTCGATGGTCAGCGGGTGCAACCGCGCCGAGCCGGTGGCGCAGGGGATCAGCTCGAAGTCCGCGTGCCACCAGCCCTGTCGCCCGCCGATCTCTCCGGGCTCTAGCCCGCAGCAGGCGTCGATCCTGGACAGGTCCCAGCCGGCCGGCAGGAAGCCTTCCATCATCGAGCCGGCGAAGGTGGAAAAGCGGGTTCATCGGTTTCCAGGGCCTCGAAATGGGTTGGAAAAGGATCTCCGGAAAAGACCGGAAAGTGAACCGTCAGTCCACGTTGATGACGACCTTACTGGAGAGCGAGCCCGCCCCACCCACAGTGTTGGCTTCGAGAAATTTCTCCGCCTGGGCAGCGGCGGCCAGCGGGAAGGTACGGCCGACCAGAGGAGGCTTGAGCTGTCCCTCTTCGATCCAGCGGAGCATGTCGTGGGCGCAGACCTGCTGTTCGTCCGGGGTAGCGTTGAACATGGCGAAGCCCAGGAGCGCGCAATTCCGAGGGTAAAAGGCCCCGAGCGGAAGTGCCGGCTTGGCGGCCCTTCCGGCTATCAGCATCATCCGGCCGTGCTTGCGGAGCAGGGGGATGGACACCTCGAGGTTCGGCTCGCGCTGGGTCTCGTACCATACGTCGAACCCTTCGGGGGCGAACTCGCGAAGTCGGGCGGGAACGTCGTCGGTCTTGTAGTTGAGAGCCAGATCGGCGCCGAGGGTCTTGCAGAGTTCGACGCGCTCGGGGCTGCCGGCCGAGGTTGCGATCCGCGCCCCGGCCGCCTTGGCCATCTGCACGACCATGGAACCGACCCCACCGCTGCCGCCGGGAACGTAAGCCGTCTCGCCAGACTTGAGCCGGCCGAACCGGAAGAGCCCCAGGTGCGCCGTGATCCCCACCAGCGCCATCGCCGAGGCCTGGTCGTCAGGCAAGAGCGCCGGGGTGGGATAAAGCCACTCTTCACCGACCGCCGCGAACTCGCAGGCCACGCCCTGGCGTCCCAGGAGCCCCTGGTTTGATCCCCAGACCCGGTCTCCGACCTTGAGCCGCTTGCAATCCGGCCCGACCTGCTCGACCGTACCGGCGAGGTCGCAGGCGATGATGTAGGGAAATGCCAGCGGAAACGCCACCATGCCCGACCGGATGTAGAGATCGATCGGATTGAGCGCGACCGCTCGAACCTTCACCAGCACTTGGCCCGGCCCCGGCTCGGGCCTGGGCAGGTCGCCGACCTTGATATTCTCGGGCGGTCCCGTCTGTTCGATATAGGCAGCTTTCATGGGAAGCCATCCTCGTGTGTCGCGCGGCAGGAATCACGCCGGCAGGGACTTCGGACTTCATGATACCGGCGCGATTGTCCGGATCAAATCCCATGATCACACTCCGTGACGCGATTACTGCGGACCCCCGCCGGGCCTTCCCGAAAAATCAATGACGTGACAGGCAGCTAGAATTACTGGGTTTCTTGGCGTAACATCCTGTCATGCCTTCGCAATCGACGGATTGGACCAGGACATGGAGGCCGGCAGGATGCCTTACAAATTGAAAACTGAACGTCTTCGTCGTGCGCTGAGACCTGCTACGAACTCGTACCTCCCGAGAACCTGCGGAGTTGTTCCTGAGATACCTGATTCGATGAGTAAGCTCGACAAGGGTTGGCTGTTGAGCCAAGAGTCTGGACCAGTCCTATGCCCTTCTGGCTAATTCTTGTCGTGATCGGACTCCTCGGTGGTTTCGCGGCCGGGATCTTTGGGGTCGGTGGCGGCATCGTGATCGTTCCGGCCCTCATCTATTGGGCCGGCTTTACCCAGCACAAAGCGACAGGGACAAGCCTGGCGGTTCTACTACCCCCCATTGGTCTGGCAGCCGCCCTCGAGTATTATCGTCACGGCAACGTCGATGTCCGCGCAGCCGTCATACTCGCGACCATGATGAAGATCGGAGCATGGGCGGGAGCCTACGTCGCGAACCGCATCAGGGGGCCGCACCTGAGGCTGGCTTTCGGGGTTTTCGTGTGCAGTTTGGGCGTCTATCTCATCTACGGCGCCTGCAAGCGACTCGGATGGTTGTAGAGGATAGCGGTGGATTCTCAAGGGAATGCATGCTCTTGAAGCGTCGCTGCTTAGGTACCGATCTGAGAACTGATTCGGTCGTCGCCAGGGAACTCGTCCCTGTCCTGAGCAGAACGACCAATCCGGGGAGTCCACTGGACTCTCGCCTCTGGTAGAGTCCACGTGAGCGGTTCCCCGATGGGTTCAAGAGACGCTCGATCCAGAAGGGTGCGCAGGCTCTTCGCACTCTTGGAAACAGGCTTCAATGAGCTCTTGAAGGGCCGCGATGGCTTCTTCGGCGTCGCCTCCGCAGGCCTCGATTTCCAGCCGTGAGCCACGCTGGGCAGCCAATGTCATCAGATCCAGGATGCTCTTGCCATCGGCCGTGCGGCCTTCGCAGAGAACGCTGACTTCGGATTGAAACTGCTGGGCAAGTTGAACCAATCGGCTAGCTGCCCTGAGATGGAGACCGAGATCGTTGGTAAGCTCAACTTGTCGACGACTCGAATAGGGCATGACCCGACTCCTCGTGGTCTGCAGGCTCTGAAGGGAAGGTCTTTCAACGCGTCGTATTGTCTCCAGGCCCGTTTAAGCAAGTCGGGGCCGAGCGTGCAGGCTATCACGCTAGGAGAGGCTCGTGCCGGCCGTTACTGTTTGCAGGACGAGCACACACAAGACAACCGGGGAAGTAAAAAAATGCAGGACGCACGAACCTGGTGAATGGACGACGATCACACATAGGTTCGACCAGAAAGATTGAATGAACTCTCTGGTAGGACCCGGATATGAGTGACCACGATGCGCTTTCCGAAGTGTCCCCAATTGCTTAATTCATAGCGTGGCGGGGGCATTTGTCAATCCCGCGCTTCGGAGTATCCCTACGTTCTGAAGTATAAGCCTTGAACGACACCGTGAAAGTCGTGATGCTCAGGTGGTGCCTTCCTACAGTGGCCACCCAAGGCTGTGATGTCCCATGATGTTTTGGTTGTGCTCTGTTCCATTGCTACTTACGGGCAAAGAGTTGATAGGTTTTGTAACCGCCGCCGATGTTAACCGCCGGGAAGCCTGCCTGAAGCAGAATGCGGGTGGCCAGGTAGCCCCGCTGGCCGACCTGGCAATAGGCGGCGATCTTCTTGCCCTTGGGAAGCTCTTCGAGACGAGATCGTAGTTCATCCAAAGGGATGTTCACGGCACCGGGAATGTGGCATCTGGAGAATTCCTGGTGCGTTCGCACATCGACCAAGAGCGGAGGTTGGTCGGATGCATCATTCAAGACGACTTCCACATCAACTTGGGGGTGATCCCCCCGCAACAGACCGGCAGCCACGAACCCTGCCATGTTGATTGGATCTTTGGCCGAGCCGTATTGGGGCGAATAGGCCAGCTCCGATTCTTCCAGGTTGAACACCGTCATGCCCGCCTGGATCGCCATGGCGAGCACGTCGATCCGCTTGTCCACTCCGGCCCCACCGACGGCTTGCGCGCCCAGCACTCGGCCCGTCTCCGGGTCGAAGAGGAGTTTGATGGTCATCGCTTCGGCACCGGGGTAATACCCGGCGTGATTCGTCGGATGAACGTAGACTTTGCGATACGGCCGACGTGCTCGACGCAGGACCTTTTCGGAAGCCCCGGTCATCGCCGCCGTCCGGTCGAACACACGAACAATGGCCGTCCCCTGGGTTCCTCGGTAGCGGGCAGCCCACCCGAAGATGTGATCCGCAGCGATGCGGCCCTGGCGATTCGCAGGTCCGGCCAGTGGCACTTGTGTCGGCTCGCCGGTCACGAAGTCCTTGACCTCGATGGCGTCTCCAACCGCATAGATGTCCGGGTCGGTGGTTTGAAGGTGTTCATTGACCCGGATGCCCCCACGAGGCCCGACTTGCAAGCCTGCATCGATTGCCAACTTGTTTTCAGGACGCACCCCAACTCCCAAGACGACCAGTTGGGCCGTCAGGCGAATCCCCGACTTCAACACGACCGTCAGGTCATCCGGTCCCTGCTCGAATGCCTCGGCGGATTGACCGAGCAGCAGCGAGACGCCTTTGGCTGCCAGGTGTTCCGCAAGGGGAGTCGTCATCTCCTTATCGAAAGGCGGCAGCACTTGGTCCTGCAATTCGACCACTGTGACCGCGATGCCTCGACGCACGAAGTTCTCGACCAGTTCGAGTCCGATGAACCCCGCCCCCACCACGGCCGCCCGCTTGACCCCATGGTCCACCCGATCCTTGATATGGTCCACGTCTTGTAGGTTGCGAAGCGTGAAGACGCCGGGAAGGTCGATACCGGGGATTGGTGGCCGCAATGGAGCCGCCCCCGGTGCGAGAATGAGCTTATCGTAGGCTTCCTCGTACTCCCGTCCCGAAGCGAGGTCGCGGACACGGACCTTCTTCGCAGAGCGATCGATGGCCTCGACTGATGAGCGGACCCGCACGTCAAGCCGGAAACGGGACTGGAGGAGTTCCCGGGTTACAACCAGCAGTTTGTTCCGCTCGGCGATCTCCCCGCCGACGTAGTAGGGCAAGCCGCAGTTGGCGAACGACACGTCCGGCCCACGCTCGAACAGGACGATGGAGGCGTCTTCGGCCAAGCGGCGGGCGCGGGCGGCCGCCGATGCCCCGCCCGCGACGCCTCCGACGATGAGCAATTTCATGATCAAACCTCCCGTGCGAGGGAACAGGTGCCGGAATCCTTCACACGGTTCCAGGGCATCCGGGCCAGGAGCATCCCCATCCCACATGTGTCCGTGATCCCGGCGAAAACGAGGCCCGCCCCGACGAACGCCGACAGAGCGAGAAAGCCTGGATGAACGAACGCCCCCAGTCCCGTGCCCAGGAGGACGAGCGATCCGGCGGCGATCCTTACCTGTCGTTCCAGCGAGACCGTTTTCTTGCCTCGAACCACGGGTAATCCCGCTCGTTCCCATTCCAGAGTTCCGCCTTCGACATTGACGACGTTGTGATAACCGGCGGCCAGGAACTGCTCACACGCCTGCCGGCCACGACTGCCCGAGCGGCAGATCAGGTAGAGCGGATCGTCCTTGGTTCCGTGGCGAGCC
Organism: Planctomycetaceae bacterium; assembly: GCA_019237095.1. Lineage (GTDB taxonomy): Bacteria > Planctomycetota > Planctomycetia > Isosphaerales > Isosphaeraceae > Aquisphaera. The sequence continues at coordinate 3,821 of JAFAHT010000452.1, read as the reverse complement.
TCCATGACCTCCCTCGGGTCAAGCCTGTCGAGCGACACCAGTCGGGCGGGCTCGGCATGGACCTCTCGGTATTCCACAGGGGTTCGCACGTCGAGCAACTCGACCGGACTTCCCCGCAGTCGCATGGCCTCAAGCTCCCTTGGCGTGATCGTCGCGACGCTCACTGAATCCTCCTTACGATTTCTCAAGCTGGGCTCTAGAATCGACCCCTATCAGGGTTTGAACAAGGCGAAGCCGTTCTTCTCATGCTTGCAGAGCGACTTCGGCCGCATCGTTTGGATTCCCCTTCGGCGGTCGCCGTGCTACAATATTCTAGGTTTCGTACGCAACTATATTCCTGTTTGGTGATCCAGTCAAGACATGGCGGCAACAATTCCCGACGAATTCTTTGATCTGATGTCCGAAAAGTTCCGAATGCTCTCGGACTCGATTCGGGGCGCGATTCTTTGCACCCTCATGCAGGTAGGGTAAGGCTGGCCGGATGCCCGCTGTACCAGTATCGTACAGGCTGCCATTCCGTGGCGCACCTGGCCAACTTGCTTAATCTTCTGCGGACGACCTCTCCTCATCGCATTGCGAACCGATTCCGATGCCCGATCAACCCGCGATCTGCGTCTTCTGCGGCTCATCGCCGGGCGCCTCGTCCGCGTACAGGGAAGCGGCTCGCCAGGTGGGCGAAACACTCGTGCGACACAGGGTTGACCTTGTCTACGGCGGCGGCCGGGTCGGGCTGATGGGAATCGTGGCCGACGCCGTCCTCGGGGCAGGGGGGCAGGCGATCGGCGTGATCCCCAACGCCCTCGCAACGAAGGAGATCGCGCACGACGGACTCACCGAGCTCCATGTCGTCTCCGGCATGCACGAGCGCAAGGCGCTGATGGCGACGAAGTCGTCGGCCTTCCTTACGCTTCCCGGCGGGATCGGCACGTTCGAGGAGTTCTTCGAGATCCTGAGCTGGGGCGCACTCGGGATCCACCAGAAGCCGATCGGCATCCTCAACGTCGACGGCTACTTCGACCCGCTGATCGCACTCCTCGAGCACGGGATCGCCGAGCAGTTCATCCGACCCGGTTTTCTCCACTCCCTCATCGTCTCCGACAATCCAGACACGCTCATCGGCAATCTCTTCGCCTACGTGCCTCCTGCTGTCGGCCCGCGCTGGATCAAGCTCGAGGAGACCTGACCGTTCCGCTCCCGCCATTGACCGGGGAACTAGAAGAGGAGATAATTAGACAACAATCTAAATAATCGCTCTGCCCGTGGGAATGGACCAAGGCAGATGGCACTGAACCAGGTATTCAAAGCGTTGTCAGACCCGACCCGGCGTGGGATCATCCGGTTGCTCGGGCACGGTGAGCGAACGGCCGGCGAGCTGTCGGCTTCGTTCGACATGACTAAGCCCTCGATGTCGCACCACTTCGCGGTTCTGAAGGAGGCCGACCTGGTCACGAGCCGTCGCGACGGGCAGCAGATTTACTACTCACTGAACACCACGGTCCTGGAAGACGTGATGACGCGGATCTGGGACCTGTTCGGGAGTGATAACCCGAAAGGAAACTCTATTCTATGAGCCGCCCCTACTGGATCATCGCAGGTCTTTTGACCCTGACAGCGTGGGCGCTGGCGGCCTGGCTCTATCCCAGCCTCCCCCAGCGCATGCCCACACACTGGAACATCAAGGGCACAGTTGACGGCTGGGGCGACAAGTCCTGGGCGACCTTTCTGATGCCCGGGATGATGATCGCCTTCCTGATTCTTTTCGCCTTCCTGCCGGCGCTTTCTCCCAAGCATTTCGAGGTGGACTCATTCCGCTCCACGTACCTGTACATCATGGTCCTCATCACCGGGCTCTTTGCCTACATGAACGGTGTCATCCTGCTGGCGACCTGGCAGGAGGTGCGCGCGGGTCCAAGGTTCATGGACATCGGCCGCGCCTTGATCGGAGGAATCTTCCTGTTTATTGCATTTCTGGGGAACGTGATGGGCAAGGTGCGCAAGAACTTTTATATCGGCATCCGCGTCCCGTGGACGCTCGCCAGCGACCGGGTCTGGAACGACACCCACCGTCTAGCCGCCTGGGTGATGGCTACGGTGGGCGTGATCGGTTTCCTGCTGATAATCGCGGGAGTATCGCCGATCGTGGCCCTTGGACTCTTGATCGGATCGATGCTAATTCCCGCGGTCTACTCGTTCATTCATTACAAATCGCTGGAGCGGCGCGGGGCTTTGTAGGGTGGTCAAGCGCATTCGGTTTTCAGGTTTCACTCGCCCCGGTCGGTCCACCGCACGAGGGCCTCGGGCGCGATCTCGCAGGACATGAACCGCAGTGTGTGATCGGCCGCCCATTCAGCTCGAGGCCAGCACGTCCAGGATGTGCGTGGACTCAAGCAGCGACTCGATCGTGACAGCCCCGAGTGCGGGAAAGAGGCAGTAGGCCGGGTAGGGATTCGTTCCATCGATGATGATCTGGCGATGGCTGACCTGGCGAAATCCCTCGTCGCAAGGCTGGTGGCCGGTGATGAACCAGTCGGCGTCGACCATTGCGGCAAAGCGATCGGCTGTCTCTGGGGTGTTGTCGCGGCCCCAGGTCAGAGCGTAGATTGTGCCTCCCCGTTTCATGGCCTCTTCGGGCCAGTGGTCGGCCTGCAAGAGCGCGAGGTCAAGAGCCTCAAGATAACGAGCATCGGGAAGCGTGTGGCAGACGAATACGCGGTTGGGAGTACGCACGGCCAGGGGCAGGGCGGCGAAGAGGACGAGATAGGCCTCGTAGACGTCCTGCGTCCGTGCTCCGTAGGCGAGCTCCATTCCCTGGCGAAAGCGGCGGTTCAGTGTGTGGCCGTCCTTGCCGATGATCCGTCCGGTCAGCTCGGACAGCTCGTGGTTTCCCAGAATCAGGTGGACCCGCTGGGAATACCGGCACTTGAGTGCCGAGACCAGATCGACCAGCCGGTGTGAGCGGTCGGGCCGGTCGTCGTCGTTCTTGTTGATCTCATGGACGAGTTCTTGCAAGACGAGGTGCCGCCGGGGATGCCGGTCCAGCGCCGCGATTGTCAGCGCCTGGCGGAACGCCGGCAAGTTCCCATGCAGATCGCCGACCACCATGACCTCGTCCGCGTCGTCAAGCGCGATGACCGACCCCGAGCGCCCGGGTGTCGAGCGCATCAGCTCGGTGGCTTTGCGGATGGTGGCGAGGATCTTTTGGGGGTCAGGCATGGAAGTGATCTGCGCAGCTCGGGGACGCGTTCGACTCTCGGATCTCGCTCGAACGCCTGGAAGCGTGGATTACGAGATCGACTCTAACCCGTGAATCGCTTCTCGCGAAGACCCATCGCTTCAAGGCGAGTTCGATTGATCGAAAGGCGTCGGCCACGAGGAAGGAAAAGCGGGACATACAGGGTTCTTTACGGGTTCCATGGGCTCTGAGCCAATAAAGCGCTATGTCCCCCTTTATGCCGCTGTTATGTTATAAGTGTATAGAGTGTAGATAGTTACACTACAACATAAAGGCTAACCCGATGAACACACAGTGTAGAGCAAAGACTCACGAAATACTGTGGATTTCGAGGCAGCCTGTTCAGTGTACATCCGCTTTCGGGGTGTGAACGGCTACCCGAAATGAGCCATCACCAGTGAGAGGCCGTCTAGATCTCGTCCTGACACCCAAACCTGACGGTCGAACCGCCCGGTACTCGCGTCAACAGATCGTCAATGCCCTGCTATCAACGAACCTACCGGATGCACCACTTATAGTTGGGTTCTATAAAGAGGGGTGGGTGCGTGTCAAGGGAAAAATGGGAATTCTGAGCAATAAGCGAAAAGAT
>JAFAHT010000299.1 GCA_019237095.1 Planctomycetaceae bacterium | reverse complement strand
AGCTCAATGCGATGGACCATATCTGGAGGCATACCAAACGGGAGACGGTAGGCAGCCGAGCCACCCTCTCGGTCGATGATTCCGCGCTGCATGCTTGCCAGTACATACTTGATCTGACTCCGCGCGAGCGGCTCCGGAAGGCCGGGGGTTCTTTCAGGGAATTTCTGGTTGACCAAATAGCGATTGTCAAAAGACTTTTGGCCACCTACTTAGTAACTATCCGAAAACGCTCTCAAGTCCTGGATTTTACGGGGGTTACACCCCGTTTTCGGATAGTTACTTAGTTTGACCGCCGTTCTCGTTGAAATCGTGCCCGGGCCGCGGATCAGTGCTCGAGCACGCGGCCGTCTCTCATGCGGATGACGCGTTGGACCGCGGCGGCGACTTCCGGGCTATGGGTGATGATGATGAGGGTCAAGCCTTGTCGCTGATGGAGGTCGTTCAGGAGTTGGAGGACCTCGTTCTGGCTCCGGCTATCGAGATTACCGGTAGGCTCGTCGGCCAGGAGGAGGGAAGGTTCATTGGCCAGGGCGCGGGCGATAGCGACTCGCTGGCGCTCGCCGACCGAGAGCTGCATCGGACGATGGTTCCGGCGATGGGCCAGGCCGACCTGTTCGATCAGGGCCTCCGCGCGCTCGACGCGCTGCCGACGGTCTAGCGTCGTCTCGAACATCGGAACCTGGACGTTCTCGACCGCGCTCAACGTGCTCAGGACGTAGAAGGACTGGAAGACGAACCCGACCTCCCGGGCGCGGTACTGGTCTCTGTCGATCTGGGACAGTGGAGTACCTCGGAAGTAGATTTCGCCTTCGGTCGGTCGGTCGAGACCGCCGAGCAGATTCAAGAGCGTGCTCTTACCGCATCCGCTGGGCCCCATGATCGCGACGGCCTCGTTCCGCTCCACGTCCAGGGAGACGCCTCGCAATGCCTGGACTTCGCCATCGGGATAGGTCTTGGTCAGCCCCTCGGCGCGGAGCAGCGGACTGGGTTGGACCGGGAATTCATTCATGGCGCAACGCCTCACTCGGATCGAGCAACGAGGCGCGTACGGCCGGGTAGACGCCTCCCAGGATGCTCAGCAGCAGGCCCAGGATGAGCCCCAAGAAGAGGACCGCTGGTGGCAAGTTGGGGTCAATGAAACCCCGGGCCGTCGGTGCCAGGAGCAGGGCGCGCAGTCCGACCACCGCCAGCACCATTCCCAGCGCCGCACCGAACAGGCCGAGGCACACCGACTCGCCCAGGATCAGGCGCAGCACGCGGCTGCGCCGCCAGCCGAGCGCCCGCAGGACGCCGATTTCCTGCGTCCGCTCAAACACTGCCATGATCATCGTGTTGAGCATGCCGACCGAGCCGAGCAGGAGAGCCAGCGCGGTCGTGGCCCAGGCCATCACCCTGGACAGCCGGATCTGCACGTCGCGCTGCACGTAGTCTCTCGCCGGGGTCGCGGCTACACCGGGAAACTCGGCCTCGATCCGCTTCCGCAGGTCAGCGATCGCGACCGGGTCGGGCGACCGCGCCTGGATGACGAAGCCGGTGACCTGGCTCTCCCGGCCCATCATCTGCTGGAGCGTGGCCAGCGGTACGACCAGGGCGCCGCTGTCGAAGAGGCTCTCCCCCTCGTAGATGCCGATCACCCGGAACGGCTCCCCCGCCACGTCCAGCTTGTCGCCCACCTTCTTGCCCAGGTTCAGGGCAAGCACGCGCCCCAGCATCGCCACATTCTTCTCGTTCGGTTCGAACGCCCGGCCCTCGAGTATCCGCAAACCCTTGAAGAGGGGGCTGCCGCTCTCCCATCCGTTGATCAGGGCGCTGGCGATGCCCGCCCCCTCGAAGCCCACCGTGTCTATCAGCGTGGCTGCCACCTGGGCCACGCCCTCGGTCCCCCGCAGCTTGTCGCCCAGCTTCTGGTCGAGGTTGCTGGAGAGCTGGTTGCTGATCCCGGCACGGACGACGAGCAGGTCGATCCCCTTGCCGACAAAGATGGTCAGGAACGATCGCTCGAAGTTCGAGGCGATGCCGACGAGGTCGAGCACGGACGCAATGGCCACGGCCAGGCCGCTCGCCGTCAGCACGGTGCGAGTCCGCCGCCGCAGCAGGTTGCGAAGGATCAAGGTGATGAACCGCATGAAGCGAATACCCTCGGGGTCGGCCCGTTCTTTCCCGGCGGGCCCGGTCAATCCGGGACCCGGCCCACCAGCACGTAACCCAGCCCGCGCCACACTTCGTGATACTGGACTTCGGGCAGAACGCCTCCGGCGATCGACCTGACGTCCAGGTTCCGGAACCGCTCGACCATATCGGTGAAGCTGTCGCCAAGGTGCATGAGCCGTGACACGATCCAGCGATCGAGGGCCGGCAGCCCCAGTTTGTGGCCTAGCATCCGGCCGGTCAAGTCGGGCATTTCGTCGGAGATGACAATCGTCGCCCCGGGGCGGCCCACGCGGATCATCTCCCGCAACGCACCTTCCGGGTCGTTAAAGTAATTGAAGGCTCCGATGCTCAGCACAGCATCGAACTGTGCGTCGTGAAAAGGCAGCGTCTCGGCCTCGCACTGGACTAGCCGAACCGGAGCCCCGGCCGTGCGTGCACGGCACACCTGAAGCTGGGACCAGGAGACGTCGATGCCCACAACCTGCCAGTCGACCGGCATCCATGGAAGGTAGACGCCGTCGCCCACGGCCACGTCGAGCAGGTTCAGCCCCGGCTGCCGCGGCAGGTGCCTGAGGACCTGGTTGCGCGCTCGGCGCTCGCCTCCATTGCACACCCAGGTGACTTTCTCCCAGAAGCGGAACTTGGGCCAGAGCGCGCTGTCGTAGAACTCCTGGGCCACGCGATTGTTGTCATCTGTCTGCTCCTTGACAACCAGGATGCCATCCCGGATCGGGAACGTCGCGTAGCAGCCAGCACAGCGCAGTCTCGGAGGAGCCGGCACCAGCCCGCTCGTGCACCGAGGACAGCGCAGCACCTTGAGATGGTCCGACCAGGTAGTGGTTGCCGTGAATTCCTCGGGGAGCGTGCTCATGGGAGATCCTCGTCAGGAAAGACTCATCGTGCTTGGGGAGCGTTCGGGGTCCGGATGGATCAGGCAATAGCCCAGGCGGTTCCAGATTGGCCGTCGCGCCGCGTCGGGCCAGACCTGGTCCGTGAGTGCGCGAAGGTCGACGTCGTACTGCAAGACCATGTCGACGAACTCTGCGTCGAGCCCGAGCTGACGGAGCCAGAATTTGTCAAGAGCCGGCCGGCCGATCAGTTGGCCGATGCCCGCCCGGTGCAGGCCGGGAGTCTCGTCGGCGACGACAACGGGGCCGGCGGCACGGGTGATCCGGCGCATCTCGCGCAAGGCCGCGGCATGATCTTCGTAGTAGGTGAAGCCGCCGATCGAGTAGCAGGCGTCAAACGTCGCATCCGGGAAGGGCAGACGTTCGGCCTCGGCCCAGGCCAGCCGCCCTTTCATCCGGGGGAAACGGTTGCGGCAAGCGAGGAGCTGCGTCCGCGCGATGTCCACCCCGTAGACTGTCCAGGATCGGGGAAGGAACCCGAGGTTCTCTCCGTCGCCGATGCCCACCTCCAGCACGCGCGCTTGGGAGCGATCTAGTGCCGAGAGGTGGCGGAGGATCGACATCCGCGCCCACCTGGCGCCTCCTTGAAGCGTCAAGAACAACCGTTCCCACTTGCGAAAGCGGACCCAGCCCGGACCATCGTAGAAGTTCGCGACGATGCCGTTGCGTCCGCGCAGCGGGCCGATCGCCTGAGTGATGTCGTCGCGGGTTTCGTAAGCACGCTCGCAACCAGGGCAACGGTCACGCCCTCGAAGCGGCGTCCCGCACTCGATGCAGCACGCCAGCTCGCTGAGCATTGGCTGGGCGGTCTCTGTCAGGTTCGACGACATGATGGGCTCCCCTTACCGGCTCGGTCCGATCAGAAATCCACGGCGAGGGCCTCGGGCCCGGCCCGGCGCATCAACCAGTCGAACAGGCGATCCGGCATGAGCTTGAGGATGGCCAGGCCCATCCCCATGGACCAGGGGAAGACACAGTTCCGCGGGCGCCGGAGGATGGCCCGCACCAGGTGTTGCGCGGCCTGTTCCGGCTCGATCATCTTGACCTTTCGCTTGTAGGGAACTCCTGTGCTCATCGCGGTACGGACGAAGCCGGGGCATGCGGTCGTCACGGTGATGCCGCGTCGCGCCAGGCCGGGGCGCAGCGCCTCGAGGTAGGCGATCAAGGCGGCCTTGGAGGCCGAGTACGAGATCATCCAGGGGAAGCCGCGATAGCCCGCGAGGCTCGCGACACCGACGAGATGTCCTCGTCCCCGGTTGAGCATGCCAGGGAGCACGGCCTCAATCGACTCCGCGACCCCGAACAGGTTGACCTCGAAGGTATGCCGCAGCGTGTCCAGCGCCAGGTCCGGCACCAAGGTGAGCGTTCCGAACCCCGCGCAGGCCACGAGCACGTCGACTGGCCCAAGCGCCGCCTCGATCTCCTTGACGGCCTGGCAGAGCTGCCATCGCCAGGAGACATCAGCGGTCGCCGCGACGAATGTCGCTCCCGCGCTCCGGAGTTCGGTTGCCAGTGACTCCAAACCCGTCGAGTCGATGTCGATCAGGCCCATCCGCACGCCGTTGCGGGCCAGCTCCAGGGTCGTGGCGCGGCCGATGCCGTTGGCCGCGCCAGTGATCAGGACGTGGGGCGGTTCGCTCATGGGCAGACCTCTCGAGTCTTCTCGGAGTGGATCGATTCTAGGAACTCGCGCACCGCCTCGACGAAGCCCTCCGGGTTCTCCTCGGGGGCGCGGTGCTTCGCCCCGGGGATCCGCCGCCCCCGACAGTCCGGCAAGGTCTCGATCAGGAAGTCGGCCGTCGAGAGAAACGGGGAAGCCTCGCCGTAGAGGGCCAGGCAGCGCTGGGAAATGCTGGAAATCAACTCGGTGGAAAGCCCGGCGATGAGCTTGGAATCGTGGCCGCAGGTGGTCTCGGCGAGCCGGATGACTCGCCTCCAGCCAGGCAGCCCCACCGCCTGGCGGAACCGGAGGAGGCGATCGTCGTCGAGGTGAAGGACCTGGTCGAAGAACGTCGTCAGGTCGTACCAGGTGTCCGGCGAGAGGGACACGCCGGCCTCCTCGGCCTCCTGACGGAAGTTCTTCCAGTGTTCCCAGCGGCTCAGGTCCTCAAGATGGCGCAGGGCCGGGAAGTAGGGGTCGGAGAGGATCAGGGCCTCCACCCGCTCCGGCGCGATCACCGCCGCGTGCACGGCGATCACCGCACCGAAGCTGTGCCCCACCAGCCGCGCCCGGTCGATCTCCAGGACGTCGAGCAGGGCGACCAGGTCGCGGGCGTGATCGAGCGACGTGTAGCCCGACGCCGGCGCGTCGCTGTAGCCGTGCCCGCGCAGGTCGTAGGCGGTCACGCGGCTCCCCTCCGCCAGCACCTGCATGGCCCGGCAGAGGAACCAGATAGAAAGGTCACCGGTCAGGCCGTGGATCAGCACCACGTCAGGACCGGCACCCGAGCGTTGCACGTGAAAGGTCAGACCGTTGGCGGCAATTCGGGGCATGGGCTCATCCGCGGTCGAGGAAGGGTTCGTGATCGGGGGACGCGAGCCATCAAAGATGGAGTTTGAGGAATGCGATCAGCTCGGCGATGGAGAGGTCGCGCTCCTGGCGGCTGCCGAGTTCGGCCATGAGGCGGTCGAACGGGACCGGCCGGCCGAAATGGCCCCGGATCGCTTCCCCGAGCACCACGGCATCGATCGACGCCAGGCCCAGGTTGGCGAAGAACCGAGTCTCCGGGGCGATTGGCTGGACCGGATCAACCCCGAGGGCCTCGCGGAACAGGCCCCTCAGCTCCGCGAGCAAGGCGGCATCGGAAGTGGCGGCGGTCGTCATCGTTCAGCCCTCTCGCCCAGGGTCCACGCCCAGGCATGGTCACCGCGTCGATCGGTCCGCACCAGGAGAATCGCCCCCGCGAGTTCCCGGCACGCGGAGGCCGAGCGGACGCGGAGCTCGACTTCCGCCAGGCCCGTCTCCGAGTCCATGGCCACAACAGCAGTCTTGTCCGGTCCCGCCCCGGGTCCGATCCCGCCCGCCTTGGCCGCCGCCTGCTTGGCCGCGAGCAGGCGGGCGATCCACTCGCACCGGTCTTTGCCCATCCATGGTGCCAGCAAGGCACGTTCCGACGCGGTGAAGGCAAGAGCCTCGAACCCGGCCTCGCGCGCGCAGACCGGCTCCACATCGATGCCCACCCGGGCCTTGCGGTCGTGGGCCGCGAGCGCGGCCGCGACCCCTTCCGCATGAGCGATCGACATGGCGGCTGCGGCCCCGTCTGCAACTCGGGCGCGATCGACGAGCAGTGGCGCCCCGGCCGGATCGGCCACGACGGCGAGATCGGCCGGGTAGCGGGGCGGCAACCCCCGCGCCAGCCAGATCCGACGCGCGGCTTCCTTGGCCGCGATCCGGCCCCAGAGCCGGTGGGAGCGCCGGATCTCGAGTCCCCCCAGGGCGCAATGCGACGCACGCTCGTCGGGGCCGAGCTGCGTCCACTCCAGGACGTCTCGCCACACGGGACGAGCCATATCGCCCGGCGGGGCGAGCCACACGGCGCAGGCGTCGCGGAGCGGGATGCCGGCCAAGGGCAACTCCTCGCCGATCAGGACCTTGTCGGGTGCCCGGAGAACGTCACGATACCGCGCAGGCCAGTCGAATCGCCAGTCTTCCCAGTCGCCGATGTGCATCCAGACTCGGCCGTCTGGACGGATCAGCTCGGCATCCACCCGCACGCGATGCCGCTCCACCTCGAGGATCCGGATCCGGCATGCGATTCGTGTCCCCACCGCCGGCGCGGAGCCACGGATGGAAAGGCGGCCCATCCGCAGGGGGAAGACGACGTCACCCCGCTCAAGGCAGTCCAAGCCCCAGCAGCCGAGCAAGTGCGTGAACGCGTCCAGGACAATCGGGTCGGTGTGGAACGCGGCCGGACGCCCCGCCGGGAGAAGTCCCTCGCGGGGGAGCACCGTGATCGTGCCGGAGAAGCCGTCGGGGCTGATCGGCCCCAGCGCGGTAAGGGCCTGCAGGGGAGGGCCGTGGAAGAGCCATCCCTCGTCGTACAGCCCCCGGGCCGTGAACCTGCTGGGCCGCGCGTCACGGAGCTGGAACGGCCCCGGCTCGATCGGATCGGATCGCCGTTCCAAGTACTGGGCGATCCCCTCGAACACGAGGTGGTGCTCGCCCGGCTTGCGGAGCGTGAGCGCGACGCGGACCCGGCGCGGATCGACGGGGTCGCATTCGCCCCGCAACTCGAGGATGCCCTGGCTGTCGTATTGGACCCATCGGCGGGCGCGGACGTCCCGCAGCTCCTCCAGGACTAGGCCGGGGGGGACGATCAGTGAGCCCGCCTGCGCGATCATCTCCGCCATCATCGTGAATGGCAACACCGGCAGCCCCTTCAGCCTGGGCTCGATGGCCGAGACGTGACGGCCGCCCAGGGTGTGGTTCTCCGCCACCGGGTCGCCGGCCGCTGCAAGGGGGTATTGCGTCACGATCGATCGCCCCGGCCGCCATTCCCGGATCGTCCCGACCCAGGGTCCCGGCTCGGGACCGCTCCGCAGGGACGAAAGGTCGGGATCGGAGTCGTCGACCAGATCACCTTCGGTCACGGGACAGGGGGCGCCCGAGGCATGGAGAGAGGCGCCGACGACCTCGCCCTGGGTCCTCAGGAAGTCGTTCATCGTCTTCAGGAAGCCGAGCATCGCCTCCTCGTCCGCGCCGCACAGCCCCTCGAACTGAACCGCGGGCAAGGTGGCCGGTTCGAGGTCCCGGAGACCCGCCCCGGCGATGGGCTCGACGGGGATCGTGGCCAGGTCGCGGAAACTCTCCGCCGGCACATGTCCGTTGCCATGACCGTGCCCGTCCCCGCGGGGATGGTGAGGAGGGTCATTCGTGGGCGCCCACGATGGGGGCGGCGATCCACCGCGATGGCCATATTCCTGAGGCAGGTCTCGGGTCTCCGGACGGAACGCGGGCCGATGGCCACGGGCAAGCCGGGCGATCACGGACTGGGAGAGGCTCATCGCGGGGAAGCCGATCTCGATCCCCATGGATGACCGCTCGGGCGCGGGCGCAGCGTCGAGGTCGACGTGCGCCGGTCGGCGCCGGGCGTAGAGGTAGGAGGGGTCGAGCGGGAGCCCCTGGGCGAAGAGGGACGCGACCACGTGGTTGAGCTGGGTGGTCCCGGACCTGCGCGGCAGGTTGGCGGATACGGCGTACGACGGACGGCCGCGGAGGATGTCCTCCACGTAGCCGCAGAGGTTGCCCCGGGCGCCGACGTCGACGAAGACCCGCAGCCCGTCACGGTACATCGCCTCGATCGTCTCGCGAAAGGCCACCGGCCGCGTCCACTGGGCGACGGCGAGGCGGCGGACTTCCTCGATCGAATCGGGCATGCGTCCGGCCGTCGTGCACGAGTAGACGGGAACCCGGGCCGGATGCAGCTCCAGGTTCCGGTAGAACTCGTCCAGCGGCTTGATGACCGCGGCAAAGCCCGGCGTGTGGTAGGCGCGGGCGAAGGGGAGTTGCTCGCAGAGCACGCCCTCATCGCGCAGCCGGGCAACCACGCGATCGACTTCCTCGGGCGATCCTGCGAGGACCACTTGGTGCGGACAATTGTCCATGGCGATGGCGACCGAACCGCCCATCTCCCGGCAGGTCGCCTCGACCCGGGCGCGGTTGGTCCCGACGGCGACCAGGCGGGCGGACGGCATGGCGCCCGTCGATTCGAGCCGACGGAAGATCGCGGAGAGCCGGGCCAGTTGCCGCTCGTGTGCGACTTCGGCGGAGATCACCCCCGTCGCCGCGAGGGCCTGCAGCTCACCGCTGCTGTGGCCGGCCGCCGCGTCGGGGTGCAGGCCCAGCCGCGTCAGCACCTGGAAGAGGGCCCACTGGGACGAGAGCACGGTGGTGACCGCCGTGTCGGTCGCCCAGAGCGCCTCGGACGGCGGGTCGGCGGGCGCGAAGAGATGCCGGCTCGGAGAAACCTCCTCCCCCGACTCGAGGGCGATCCGATCGGCCGTGTCGAACACCGCACGGAGCTCGGGGAAGTGCGGGCAGAGGTCGGTGAGCATCCCCGGATACTGGGAGCCCTCGCCGGGGAAGAGGAACGCCAGACTCCCCGCCGCGCCCAGCGGTTCCTCCCAGAAGTAGAGCCCGCGGGCGTCGCGCACCTGCCGGCAGGAGGGATCGCGGAGCCTCGGCTCGATCGCGCAGAGCCGCTGGATCAGTTCTTCATTCGAACTCGCCACGATGCCCAGCCGGGACCGTCCCGCCAGACCGGCGCGATCCGTGTTGAGGGTGAAGGCCAGGTCCTTCAGGCGCGGGACGTTCCCCCCCTCCAGACGGTCGCGGAGCTGTCCGACGCGATCGGCCAGCGCGGAGCGGTCGGGGGCAGCCAGCAGGAAGGCCTCGCTGTCCCACTCCAGCATTGCGCCGGGTGTCATCCCGTCAGCCGACGCGGGATGCTCCCGCAGGATCGCGTGGCCGTTGATCCCGGCGAAGCCGAACGCGTCGACCCCGGCGCGGCGAGGCGTCCGGGGATCGCCCTGGATCCAGGGGCGGGGCGAGCCGACCAGCTCGAAGCCGCTGCCCTCCAGGAGGGGGTTGGGCCGATCCGCGTGCCGGGTCGGCGGCAGCACTCGATGATGCAGCGCCAGGGCCGTCTTGATCAGCCCCGCCATGCCGGCGGCGGGCATGCAGTGGCCAATCTGGGACGACACGGCTCCCAGCGCCCTGGCGCTGTGCCGCCCAGGGGGAAAGACCGCGCGAAGGGCCCGCAGCTCCGCGCGGTCGGCTGCCGGCAGCCCCAGGCCGTGGCCCTCGACGAGGCCGACGGTCGACGGCTCGATCCCGGCAACCCGGTAGGCCCGGCGGATCGCGCGGGCATGCCCCCGGGCGCTCGGCGCAACCAGCCCCCGGCCCCGGCCGTCGCTCGCCAGGCCGACCCCCTCAAGCACCGCGTAGATCCGACGCCCCGCTCGCTCGGCGTCGCGCAGCCGCTCGAGGACCAACACGCCGACTCCCTCCCCGGGGATCAGGCCGTCGGCGTCGGCCGAGAACGGGCGCGACTCGCCGGATCGCGACAGTGTGCGGAGCTGCTGGAAGACGAGCGGGAAATCGACGTCGGCCTCAAGGTAGACCCCCCCCGCGATCGCCAGGTCGGCCCGACGATCCAGGAGCGACCGACAGGACAGCTCTAGCGCCGCCAGCGACGAGGCGCTGGCGCCATCCACGACGAAGTTGGCCCCCTTCAAATCGAGCCGGTCCGCGAGCCGTCCCGCCGTGGCGTTGGTGAGCTGCCCCGGGATCGTGGCCGCCTCGAACGGGGGCAGGCTGGACTTCAGGTCCCGCCGCAGGAGATCGAGTTCCTCCGCTGTCCATTCCGGGTGGAGGACGGCAAGCAGGCCGACGGTCTGGGCGACGATCCGGCCGTGCTGGAGCCGGATGAGGTTACCGCGGTTGAAGTAGTTCCCCCGCCCGATGACCACATCGACCCTCAGTCCGGCCAGTGCCCCGGCATCGAGCCCGGCGTCATCGAGGGCCGCGCGGGCCGCATCGAGGACGAGGAACTGTTCCGGTTCGCCCCCCGCCACGGCCAGGGGCATGATCCCGTGCGCGGCGGCGTCGAACGCGATGGGCGTATCGAGGTAGCCACCCCGACGGCACCCGACCCGATCGTTGGAATCCGGCTCCGGATCGTGGAAGGTCGAGAGCGGCCAGCGATCGGCGGGCACCTCGCGCGTACAATCGCGGTTGGCCAAGATGTTGGCCCAGAACGCGAAGAGGTCAGGCGCGCCGGGGAACCGGCAGCCCAGGCCGACCAGCGCGATGTCGTAGGGCTTCCCCCGCTTCATCGAACGGCCTCCTTCTGCGGGCGGGCCCGCTCCATGGGCCCATCCAGATCGCCCAGGGTGTTTGCAAGAAGCACCTCGACGTCGCCTTTCCGACCGCGGACCAGCTCGTTCAGCAGGGCCGCCACGCCGACCTCAGGGGAGATCATCCCCAGTCCACGCGAACCGAGATGATTCTCGAGATCGGAGACCATGCCGATTCCCGACCACGGCCCCCAGATCGGCGCCACGACGCGGCCGGGCCAGCGGCGATCGAGCCAGATCGCCAGCTTGTTCAGGGACTCATTGGCCGCGGCGTAATCCGACTGGCCCCGATTACCGAAGCGTCCCGCGATCGACGAGAAAAAGACCGAGAACCGGAGATGCTCGGGGCGGAGAAGTCGTGCCATGTTCAGCGCTCCGTCGAGCTTCGTCTCGAGCACGCGATCGAACGAATCCAGGGACTTGTCGCGGATCAGCTTATCGCGGATCAGCCCCGCCCCGTGAATCAACCCGATGGGTTCACCGAAGAGTCGCCGCCAGCCGTTCACGACGACGCCGAGGCGGGCGAAATCGCGGACGTCGACGTGGGCATACTCGACCCGCGAGCCGGAGGCCCGTAGCCGCTCAAGGTTCCGGCGGACCTCCCTTGCCCGCCGCAACGCATTGTAAGCCTGCTCGAGATTCGTGGGCGAGACCGATCGCCCCCCGCGTCGTAGCCGCTCAAAAAGTGCGGCCTTGAGCTCCGATGGGGCGGTCAGCACATCCAGCTCGGCGTCGTCCGAGCCGTCCGGGGGTGGGGTGGTGCCGATCAGGAGCAGAGTCGGCCGCCATCGCCGCGCCAGCTCAGCGGCGACCAGCGACGTGATGCCACGCGCGCCGCCCGTGATGAGCACCGGCTCTCCCGGGGCGAGAGCCAATTCGTCCTGGCCAGCCTTCGCGGACAGGGGCGCTGGGGCTGTCCGCAGCCGGATGCGGCGGGCGCCCGCGTAGCCAACCTCCGACCAGGCATCGTCGTGGAAAATCTCGGCCAGGATCCGCTCGGCCAGTCGCGGCGTCCCGTCGTTGACGTTCAGATCGATCACGCGGGTCCGGACCGAGGTCCACTCGCGGGCGATCGTCTTTATCAGGCCCGCGATGGCCCCATGTCCCGGAAAGAAGTCGACCTCGGACCTCCCGGTGCTGGCGAATCGGCCTCCCATGGCCGTCGTGGCGATCAGGCAGGCTCCGCCGCGCTCGGCCGCGCGCTCGAGGTCGCCGCCCATCCCCTTCGCCAGCAGGAAGAGCCCCCGGACCTCGGGGCTCATCCGGTCGGCCCAGGCGGCCGCGTCGATCTCGAGAATGCGGGCGGACTGGAGTGGCAAGAGATGGGCCAATCCCACGAACGGTCCATCGCATCGCGCCTGTCGAATCGCTTTGTCCACCGCGGCGGGGGATGTCCAGTCCAATCGCGAATCCGGTCCGCCGATCATGGCTGCCTGCCAGCCCCTGGACCTGATCGCCCCGGCCAGGGCCTCTGCGATCCCCCGATCATCCTTGGTGATGAGTACCGTGCCGCCCGTCATCAAGCCACTTTCTGCGCCTCCGAGCGGGGCCTCTACCGCCTCCAGGAGCAGCCGGCGCGCGCCACCGTGGACCTTGCCGTTCCGCGTCCCGGTGGCCGCCGCCGGCTCGAGTGGCGTGGGCGCGGGCGGATTCGGAGTCGGAGTCGGAGCCGCGGCGGCTCCTGCACTGCCGATCGCCTGCTCGACGCGGTCGACAATGGCCGCGAGCGTCCGCGCGCTGACCAGTCGATCCATGGCCTCTGGATCCGACGCGTTGCCCAGTTGCGGGAAGGCATCACGAAGCTTGCCAAGGATCTCGACGCGTTTGATCGAATCGATCCCAAGCTCGGCCTCGAGATCGAGCTCGAGCCGGAGGACTTCTGGCGGATAGCCGGTACGCTCTCGCACGATGTCGAGCAGCATCCTGGCGATCTCTTCGCGGCCGGCTGGAACTGGGGCTGGGGGCTTGTTCGTCCCCGCAGGGGAGACGGCTCCAGCCGCCCCATGAGAAGGAGGCCGCGGGGTATCAGCGGCTGCGCTCACGGCAACTGGGGCCGATCGTTCCAATGGGGCCGATGGCTCCGGGGGGGGCAGTGCACCGGCCTGGCGTGCCGGCAGGTCTGCGGGCCGTTGCTGCCTGCCGGAGAAATAGGCCAGCATCGTCGTGCGCTGGACTTCCAGAAACTTCTGCATCGTCTCCTGGAATGCCGCCAGGACGCGCTCGGGAGGTGCGGAGGAACGATCGGGGGAGGCTGCCGGGTTCATACCCGGCATGACCGGCATCGAGGACGGAGCGGCGTGTGTATTTCCGTTGCTCATGTGGTCGTGTGTTGCTGGTTTTCGCATGGCGGCTTTGACCGGCGGATCCAGGTGGAACAGTTTGAGCGATGACTCGGGGGCCGGCATCGCCGCGGCCTGGCCCAGCCGCCGGGGTTCGGGGGCGTCCAGCGGCCGCGCGCGGCTGCCGTTGACCATCCAGGTCGAGGGATTTGGCGGGGGCGAGCCGTCGCCTTCGGGAAGGGTTTCGATGTCCAGGAGCCTCTCCGCCCGGCCCCGCGTGAGCGGCCCAAGCCGCACGGGAAGCCCGGCCACGGCCAGCCGCGCCAGCGCGTGCAGGAAGCCGGCCAGGCTGGGTCCGCCGCGCGTGTCGCAGGCGACGGCGAGGTGGGGCCGGTTGCCCAGGATCGATCCGATCAGCGGGGTCAGCAGGCCGCTCGGGCCCACCTCAACGAACAGCCGGGCCCCCTGGTCGTGCATCGCCACGATCATCTCGGCGAAGCGGACCGGGGTGGTCACATGGTCGCCGAGCCGGCCCGCGATTGTCCTGGGATCCGGGGGATGAATCGACGCATCAATATTCGAGAATACGGGGCATGATGGTGCCCCGATCAATGCATCAAGAGCATGCCGCGCCAGGGGCCCGCGCGCGGGCTCCATGAGTGGCGTGTGGAAGGCGCAAGCCACGGGCAAGAGCCGGCCGTGGACCTGCTGCGCCAGGGCCCGCTCGAGGACCGCGTCGATCGTTTCGCGTGGCCCGGCGATGACGGTCTGGCGCGGGCCGTTGAAGTTGACAATATGGACTCCGGTCTGTTCGCCGATCAGATCGGGCACGCTCTCCGGGCCCGTCAGCAGGGCGGCCATGGCTCCAGGCCGATCGCCTCCCGCGTCGCGCAAGAGCCGGCCACGGCACTGGGAGAGCCAGGCCAGGCCGCGGGTGTCGAGGGCGGCCGCCGCGTGCAGCGCGACCAGCTCGCCATAGCTATGCCCGGCGGTCATGTCCGGTTGCACGCCGACTTTCGCGAGCAGTCTCAGCAAGCCGACGCTCGCCGCCCCGATCGCCGGCTGTGCGACCTCGGTCGCTTGCAAGGCCTCGTCCTGCCGCCGGCGTGCCGCCTCGTCGAAGACGGGGGAAGGAAAGATACGCGGCCCAATCGGCTCGTGGCCGAGCGCCAGAATCGCCGCGTCGAACTCCTCGTAGGCGCGGCGGACGTCCTCGAAGTGAATCGCCAGGTCGCGCAGCATCCCCACTGTTTGCGATCCTTGCCCCGGGAAGATGAACGCGACCTTCTGGCCCGAGAGCCCGGGTCGTTCCGCAAAGTAGACCCCGCGGGGATCGGCCACTGCCGGACTGCCGCCGCGAATCGCGTCCCGGGCGAGGCTCAGCTTGGCGATCAGGTCCGCGTGCGAGGTCGTGACGATCGCCAGGGTCGTCGCGGTCGCCGGGGTCCCGAGCCGGCCCGCCAAGGCGTGCGCCAGGTCGCGGAGCGGGGGACGTGAGCCCGCGGACAGCCGCTGCGCCAGGTGATCCAAATCGCCAAGCAGCCCGGTGCGATCCGCGGCCGGCCATGCGAGCAGCTCGGCTGGCCAGTCGCGGGTCGGCGGCTGGGGGGTCGCCACCGGGTCGCCCTCATAGGCCTCGAGCACCGCATGGAAATTCGTCCCGCCGAAACCGAAGGCGCTCACCCCAGCCCTGCGGGGATGATCGACGTCCGCTTGCATCCACGGCTGGGCCTCGACGTTGAGCCGAAAGGCACCCTCCTTGACGTCGAGCTGCGGATTCGGGGCCGTGATGCCGATCGTCGGCGGGTAGGTTCGATGCCGTAGTGCCAGCGCGGCATGGATCAGTCCGGCGAGACCCGCCGCGCACTTGGTATGGCCGATCTGCGACTTGACGGAACCGACCACGCAACTGCCCGGTCTCGCCCCCCTGGATTGAAAGAGCCGGGTCAGCGCTTCGATTTCGACCACGTCGCCGACGGCCGTGCCTGTCCCATGGGCTTCGATGTAGCCGACCGTCGCGGGATCGATCCCTGCCTCGGCATAGGCTCGTTCGAGCGCCCGCACCTGACCCTCGTAGCTCGGCGCAGTCAATCCTCGGCAACGGCCATCGCTGGAGGAGCCGACCCCCTGAATGACCGCGTAGATCCGATCTCCGTCGCGCTCGGCGTCGGCCAGACGCTTGAGAATGACGGCAGCGACTCCTTCGCTGATCACGATGCCATCGGCGCCAGCGTCGAAAGGACGGCAGCGACCCCGCGGGGAAAAGGCCTGCGTCTTGCTGAACGCGAGATAGGTGAATGGGTTCTGGACCGTGTCCACGCCGCCCAGTACGACCATGTCGGACGCGCCGGTCCTGAGCTCGCGGACGGCCACGTTCAGGGCCGCCAGCGACGAGCCGCAGGCAGCGTCCACCGTGTAATTGGCGCCACTCAGGTCGAGCCGGTTGGCAATGCGGCCCGCGGTCACGTTGAGGAGGAATCCCGGGAATGAATCCTCCGTCCATTCGGGCAACAGTCCCTTGCAACGCTCCATTGCGGCCGTTCCCCCCCCGGGGATGACCGAGTCGAGCATCGGTAGATACGACCGGAAGGCATAACCCATGGCGACCTGGGCCGCGCCACCCCCCATGCCCAGAACGACGCCCGTGCGTTCGCGGGGGAAAGGACGCTCCGCATAACCTGCGTCAGCGAGGGCCGCCCGTGCGACCTCGAGCGCGAGCAACTGCGCAGGCTCGATGGACGGTAGGCTGGACGGAGGCATGCCATAGCGGAGCGGATCAAAGGGGACATCCGGCAGGAATCCTCCCCACTTGGAGTAAACCTTGTCGGGAGCTTTCGGGTCGGGGTCGTAATACAGCCGCCAGTCCCATCGGTCGGCAGGGACTTCCGTGATGGCGTCGAACCCATTGAGGGAGTTGGCCCAGAACGTCGCCACGTCCTTGGCGCCGGGGAGAACGGCGGCCATGCCCACGATGGCGACGGCGGCCGGACTCGGTTCAGCCCTGGGATTGCGCTCCAGGTGACTGGCGCACTGCTCGATCCAGGCAGTCGCGCCGGCTGTGACGTCCTGGTGCAGATCGCTGATCGCCAGCACCCGGTCGCGCAAGGCCGCAACCTGGCCGAGCATGTACAGGCCGTCGGCTGCCTGCTGGGCGTCGGACACGGCGACGAGCGGCGTACCGGCCGCCTGGCTGCGGTTGACCCCTTTGGCCGCGAGCCGAAGGCGTCCCGCGTTGAGTCGCTCGAGCGTCTCGCGGATCTCCTCGTGTGGCTTCCCCAGTGCGAGCAGGCGCTCCCGCTCTACGGCGAATCGGTCGACGAACGGTGTGCGACTGACCCGCACCTGATGGCCCGGCCCGGTCTCCACGAGCACCGTCTCGCAGCATCGGAGGGCCTCATCCTGGAATCGGGCGATGATGGCGCCCGTGGTCACCGCCTCGCGAGTGAAGAGGTAGGCCGTGCCCATCAGGATCCCGATCTTGATCCCCCGCGCGGCCAGGTCGCCCGCCGTCGCGGCCACCAAGGCGGCCGAGCGGGCGTCGTGGATGCCCCCCGCAAAGACCACGCTCAACGACTCCGCGGTGGCCCCCGCCGCGATCGCCGCCTCCAGAACGCGACAGGCCTGCTCCCAGAGGATGAAGCTCGAACGCGGCCCAACATGCCCGCCGCACTCCCGCCCCTCGAGCACGAACCGGCGCGCCCCGGAACGCAGATACTGCTCGAGCAGGCCGGGTGAGGGGGCGTGCAAGTACGTCGCGATCCCATCCCGTTCCAGCTCGGCCGCCTGGTCCGGCCGGCCCCCCGCGATCAAGGCGAACGGCGGCCGGGCCGCTCTGACCGCGGCCAGTTGCTCCTCGCGCAAGCCGGCCGGGGCGAATCCGAGCAAGCCCACGCCCCAGGGACGCCCCGTAACCTGACAGGCGGCCTCTGCGAGCAGGCGCTCGACTTCGGGCCGTCGCAGCAACGCAAGCGCGATGAAGGGGAGCCCTCCTTCCCGGGCAACGGCCTCGGCGAACGGGGCCACGTCGCTCACCCGTGTCATCGGGCCCTGGAGGATCGGCAACCGACAGCCGTGGGCCCGGGCGAGAGGCGCATCCTCGGCGAGGGGGCGTGCTGTCGAAGCATCCACGAGCCCACGCTCCACGGCGCGCATGATCGCCTGTACCATGCCCCCGATTGACACGTACTTGCCGGCCAGGTCCGCAGCCAGCGCGGCATCTTGACCGACAGGCCACGCCTGTCCCGGCCCCCAGCCCACTTCCACGTCGATCGCCCGGGCCCAGATCTCGCCGCCCTGCCTGGCTGCCTCGCGCAATCGGACCAGGACGGGGGACATGGGCGGGGCGTACACACGGATCGCCGTGCCGTATGCCGGCTCGATCAGAATCGGCTCGCTGCCGTCCCAGACGCTGAGCCGCATGCGGGCTTCCTCGCCCAGGGGAGACTCGCGCGCCAGCAGAATGGCCCCCTCGAGGACCACTCCGGTCGCACCCGCCGCGATGCATCCTGCGGCCACCCTCGGGCCGATTCCCCCGCGGATCCAGACCGGCCGATCGGTGCGCGCCAGGATCGCCTGGAGGAGAATGAAAGCGGAATCCGCACCGACCCGCCCGCCCGCCTCGTGGCCCACGGCGATCAGGCCATCGCTCCCGGCATCGAGCGCGGCCTCGGCCTCGGCCATCGATGTGACCTCGCACAACGCCCGCCGGCTGGCGGCGTGGACCCGAGTGCATGCATTCCTGAGTTGTTCCGGCGTCCCGGGGTTGGAGCATACGATCGCGACGAGATTTTCCCCGGCCTGGTCGAGCCAATCCTGACAAACTTCGTGAGGCTGGACCCGGATGGCGTAGGATTGGACCTTGAAATCTCGCAGACGCCGGATGGCTTGATCCCTGGCGTTCTGTCCCGTGCCATCCAGGATGCCCAGTCCGCCAGCCCGATCTGCGGCGATCGCAAGAGCCGAGCTGTCAAGCCCTTGGGGCGTCGCCAGGAGGATCCGGTATCGATTCCACTGCATGACGAAGACTCTCTTGTAGTGCGAATCATCTCATTGACTATACCACCTAGGAAATATTAGGTGGTTTGAGAAGTATAGGAAAATCCATGAAGCCCAATTCAGGGCTCGAGGTTCGGCGATGTGCTGGACGAACGGCGTGGTGGTAATCAAGGGTCAGCTTTGTCTTCTTTCCGTACGGTTTGCTTTTCCTTTATACGGTAACCACGCTCACCGTGGTAATCAAGGGTCAGCTTTGCCTTCTTTCCGTACTGGGTCCCTAATGTCCTGACGCTCGCGGCCCGATAATATGGTGTGAATCGCTCGAGGACGAGAACGTTCGGACAGATCGCATGGAAGGCGAGATTCCTTTCAAATCTTCCATTCGACTGGGTCGCTTCCCATGCGCTCTCGCCCCCTCCGCGCTGTCCGACGTCGTAGGTAGTTTTGTTCCGACGCGGAGCAGATCGAGGCACGTCGGCTCCTGGCGGCCTCGGCCGCCGACGTCCTCACTTACCACAACGATAACGCGCGGACCTACCAGGATCTCGACGAAACGATCCTGAATCCCTCGAACGTCAACTCGACGGACTTCGGCAAGGAGTTTACTGATGCAGTCGATGGTGCGATCTACGCTCAGCCGCTCTACTATGGCGAATTTCCGAGACTCCTCGCCGGTCTCCACCGCGGTTCGGATCCTCTTTCAAGTCTCTTGAATATCACCACTTGCGATGTAACACGTGGGGCCGCGGTGGAGATCAGCGAGAACTCTCGAATTTCCCTACTACAATGAAAACGTCTAAATCAGCGCCGTCGGCGACGTCTTGAGACAGTACAAGATCGAGAACGGTAAGCTCGTCGGCCCGGTTGCCGTATCAAGCGAGACCTTCTTCGGCAATCGGCAAGCCGTTCAGGAGTCGGCGGTTCGCCTCGAAACGCTTGACGGCCCGTTCGAATGAGCCGCTGGTCTTCGTGAGCACCAATGAATAAGGACTCCCCTTGCGCTCCAGTGAATGTTTGACGTCGCTCTGATGCCGGTTAATGGTATTGATCAGATGCTGGCGCATCTCTTCGCGGGCCGGAATGCGTCCGACCTCGTTTGCGGGGTCGGCCAGAAAGGCCTTGAGCTCGGCACAGTATTGGCACTCACAAGCCAGGTCCGCTGGGCGAGCCCAATCGGTCGGTGGCACCGGATGCTTGGCGGTGGCCGATTCGAGCTGTTGGCGAACCGAGGCCAGCCAGGACACCAGTTGTGGATGAACCGAGCCGAACTGCTTCCGCGACCACGGTATCAACGATTTCAAGCAGGGGACCTGGCAATCGTCCAGGCTGAATTCGTCCGGCGATTCCTGGACGAACTGAATCACGTGCGACAGGTCTTCGTCACGACCGCTTGCCGCAAGCGCCTTGAGCAACAACGGGAGCGACGTTTCGGAAACGGAAGTTTCCCGGCGCAGGCCGGGCGAGTAGTACGTCGGTCGCGGCGAACGCGGGTCACAGAAGCTCTTTACCGCCAGCGCACACAATTCGTGGGCGAGCGCCGACCTGTCCGAGTCCGCCGTCTTGTCGCAGCAGATGGCGGAGAGCCACTCGACGTCTCGGAACGGAATTTCCTGCCGGCCATGCAGGTTTGGCCGCGATGAGAGCAGATGCTTCAATTCCTGGGCGAATGCACTCCATCCGAACTCGCGGCACGCATCGACGACGAATGAACTCAGTCGCAGCGACTGATCGCGTTCAGCCAATTTCGTCAGAAACAGCGCGATCGTGTCCCGATCGTGCAGCATCAAAAGATGTTCCGGAAAGTCATCGTACGGCGATTGCTCTCGGGTTGCGGGATGCCCGTATCGGGTTGTGTGCTGTGGCCACCTGGCAATGATCGCACGGGCGAATCGAATGCAGTCGATGCGGGCCTCTTCGAGCCGCTTCCTGGGTGTCTTGCCTAGCTTTGCCGCCATCGAACAGAACAACGAAATGCTCTCGGTCGCACCGGAACTCGCGACAACATCGAAGTGGGCAGCGCGATGCCAGACGACGATCGCCGACCGGTGATACCATCGGTCGAGTGTGTTGCCGGCATTGCCCGTATAGCCCTCGTACTCCTCGGACGTCGGCTTCCAGTCGTCGATCGGCACCGACGATACGATGGACGACAGATCGAACGCGATATCCCCCCAAGGCTGCTTCCTACCGCGGATATCTGTCCACTGAGTTCCGATCAAATCATCCTCGTAAGTCTCGCCGATCTCGAGAGCACGCCGCGGCGTGCGGTAATGGTCAAAATAACCTCGACCGAAACTGCCATCGTCCGCGAACTGCAACAAATGGCGTGAAACCTGCGCCAGATGCACGATGCAGTCCGTCTTCTCCGCCGCCGCCACGACCAGGTCCGCGAGCTGTCGATCCCCTCCTTTGAGCAAATCCAGCGACAATCCGTGTTCCGTGTAGTGATGTTTCAGCGTGAAGACCAGTGGCTTCGTCGGCTGTGTCGCGACCCACGATCCGATCGACTCGGCCAGCAGGTCGGCTGGAGCGGCCGCTTTCGCGGCGGCTGACGGTTTCACACGCTTCGGTTTCAGCACCAGGTTGTATGCCAGGCAAAGCCGGACGCCGCTGGTGACGCGTTGGACTTCGTGTTCGCAATCGGCGTAGAACGCGGCGTAACACGGAGCCTTGCCGCCCGCCGCCTCGTCGAAAGTCAACGTCTGCTTCGCGGCGCCGTGCCGAACGACCAGCGTCCCGCCTTCAAATCGATTGGGAAGCACGACGATCAGACTCGCCACCATTCGGTCGTGCTTTTCGCTGTCGCGATGCGGCAGGAAGAACCCGCCCTTCTCATACACCAGCAGCTTGTACAGCCTGGCTTCCAGTCGTTCCGCCGGCAATCCAAGCAGTTCTGCAACAGGACGCATGGCATCGGCGATTGCCATGTTCCAGGCGTCGCTCAGGCGAAACTTCTTCGGATCAAGTTCAAACGTGTTTCTCACCTTCTTGTTGACCAGCGTCTGCGTTCCCTTTCCGTACGCTGCGACATGACAAGACGCGACGAGTTCCTTCGCCGTCGTTCGTTTCAGCGGAAGTGTGATGGTGCCCAGACCCTCAACTTCGATGCCGGGATCGACGACGGGCAGGCAGCCGGCGACACAGAACTTCGCCGACTTTGTTGCCTGTCCGATCGCTTTCGACAGCCACTCGACGATGGTCGAATTGTCCATTTGCTCCCTCGTTGTGGAGAGGCCAGCGTGGTGACTGGGGGGACGTGATCTGAGTCTCCCGTGACACTCGTCGCTCGCGATCGGTCAACGCTCAAGTTCGTCATCAGGAGTATCAGGCGTCATCAGCTCCCAGAGTCCATTCTCGTGCAACCAAATGGGGTCGGCATTCCGGGCGATGAATTCGTCGACGGGCATGGCTTCAATCATCGGGGGTCGCGGAACCCGCTTCTGCTTTCCGTTGATGAAGATCGTCATGTACTTCTCCTTCCGCTCGCGCCGGGCCCGCTTTTCGGCGGCGGTTCGTCTGCGCTTTGGTTTTCGCATCTGCGTGTCTCGCGGTTCACAAGTCCATATCTGTCGACGGCGAGCGAAGCCGAAAATTGTTGCTTGTCGATCGACCTCGGCACGCGGCGGAAATCTCGACGGTGGGGTAACCGTGTATTACGACGACGTTTCCCGACCGCTCCCGGACGATGAACGCTGCTTCTTCAATCGCGAAGCTTGCCGTCCACTCGATGGCGAAGGTGTCGGGGGCGTCGATGATCCGAACCGGCTGCCGTTCGCCTTCTCGACACAGGCAGACGGCAAAGTTGTCCTCGGGATCCAGCAACCAGGCATCGCCTGTCCGGGTCGAGAACAAGACCAGGTTCCCAACAGTCACGATGCGCGAGTCCTCGCCCTGTGCGAGCTGTGTGATGTAACGAATTTCGCGGCGAATATCGGATTTGACGAAGCTCGCATCGATCGGTGCACTCTGCTCGCGCCGACGTTCGCGCCCCTGCAGTTCCCGTTTCAACCGCCGCTTGGCCTCTTTGCGATTCTTCTTCGAGTTTGACATCGTTTCCACATCTCGCAGCCACTATTCCTCGCAATACTGCGGCGGAGACTTGCCCACCCGCCTGATGACACGCGGGTAGGTGACGGTCGGGATGGCTTGCTCGATCCGGTCTACCTGAACCTGATGATACCAGTCGTCGCCGAAGTCGAACCAGTAACCGAAGACACGACCCGGATTCAGATCCAGGTCGTCCAGCTTTGTCGTGCGTGCGTCCCCATTCCCCTTCTTTCTTGGCCGCGGACTGGGAACTCCGTAGTTGGGTCCGTCGGGATCGAACGGGCGTTTGCCAAACTGGAATTCGTACAGATGTTCGTCGCTACGGTCGTACGCCTTGAAGATGGCGTGATGCAGTTCTTCGAGGGTCTGGTCGCCACGGATTTCGATCACGCGGCTGATTTCCTTGTTGGCGAACTTCTTGCTGGTTGGCCCACTCAGTAAGAAGACCGATACGACGTACAAGCTCATCGGAGGCGCCGCCGGGGCCACTGCAACGTGGCTCGGTTGGTTGACGGGACGCGCCGGACTCCTCGCCTGCTTGCGACCGCTCCACGGCGGAATCTCGTCATCTGGGACTCGGACCTGGATCGACCGGGGCTGTCCCGGCTGGCGATCGATCAGCCCTTTCTTCTCCAGCACCTTCACCATCTGATTCACGGACGGCGGCGAGACGCACATGGCCGCTGCGATCTCGCTTTCGGCGGGCGCATATCCGTGCAAATTGGTGTAGGCGTGAATGAACGCCAGATAACGGCCCTGAGTCGGAGTGAAGTCAGGCATCACAGCCTCTCTGCCGTAAGCGTGATGCATAGTATACGAATTCCACACTGGCTCGCCATCCCGTAGCGATGATCGATCGACATCGCCATGCCGACGACGGAACCATGGGGGAGCCACGCCTGGTCTGAGTTCGTGGATTGGCAGATGGAAAAGGTCTCGTGGGCATGTTGGGGGCGAATCTCGATCACTGACAGGATAACCTGAATCGGCGTTAATCTCTCTCGACGAGATAAATCCGCTCCTCCCGACTTACGAGAAAAGTGGCCCTTCTACCATCCACCCATTGGAAGCCGCCAAACTAAGAGATAGGATGAGAGTTTGATCAACGCCTGTAGGCCGCACGGAGTAGGCTGTTTCCACGGATTGGGCTGACCGCAATCCTGGCCCAAACAACGGCTTCGGGACGCTCCGAAATGATCCACGAAGTTCGGACTACGAGTCACAGGTGGCAAAGCCTGCGTGAGAACCAGCTTTCGAAAACGATGATCATTCGAAGATGAGCAGACTGCAGTTACATCCCGAAAATACACTTATAAATGATCGGTGAAACTCGGATTGTTTATGAAGCTTCAATGCGATTCAACAGAGCTTCTTCCAGGAACAGAGGTTGTGGCGCGAGGACTGCGCTGGGAGGTCGTCTCCACCGAGGGTCTAGGCCAGGAGACCCTCTTTCGCCTTCGCGGGCTCGAAAACGCCGTCCTCGGAAAGGAATTCGATCTTCTCTTTCCGTTCGAGGAAATCGAACCGGTTCGGCACAAGCTCCGTCCTGATCGGGCGGCTCCCCTGATCAACTGGCTGGTCTATCACCAAGCTTTCCTGCTCGAGCAGGCCTTGGGGCCCACAGCATTGCTTGCCGTCCAGCCTGGACGGCTGAGGATCGAACCCTACCAGCTCGTTCCAGTCCTGAGGGCCATCCGTAGCAGCAGGGTCAGGTTGCTCCTGGCGGACGCGGTTGGACTCGGAAAGACGGTCCAGGCCGGCCTGGTGATCACGGAGCTCGTGGCCAGACGGCTTGCTCACCGTGTACTCGTCGTGTCTCCCGCCGGCCCGTTGCTTGAACAGTGGCGTCTTGAGATGGCTCAACGCTTCGGGCTTCGACTGGAAGTCATCGACAGGTCGAAGCTCGAGGAAATTCGGAGGAGCACGGAACTCGGCTCCAATCCATTCGACTTCATCCCCCTCGGTCTTGTGTCAATCGACTTCCTGAAGCAAGAGCGGATCCTCGACCAGCTCGATAGGGCCAGTTACGATATTGTTGTCGTCGACGAAGCCCACCATTGCACGGACACCGGCAGTATCCAGAACACCGAGGACTCGCAGAGACGAGGCCTTGCCGAGGTTCTGGCTCGTCGATGTGACTCCCTGCTCCTCCTGACGGCCACTCCTCACGACGGATATGACCGCTCTTTCGCCTCGCTCTGCGAACTTCTCGATCCCTCACTCGTGGACGGCCGCGGATCGCTTCGGGGCGAGCGATACCGGAACCACGTGATCCGCCGGCTGAAGAAGCACATCATCGACCCACAGACCGGGGAACAACGATTCAAAGATCGCATCGTCGAGCCAACTCCTGTCATCCCGGACCCCAAGAGATACGGCAAGTTCGTCGAGTTGCAGCGGAATCTCCTCGACCTGATCGCTCCGGAGCTGAGACGGGCGTTCCGCTCGAAGCGCTATGCGGACGTGCTTGCCTTCATCTCGCTTCTCAAACGGAGCGTTTCGACGGTCGCGGCCCTGAGATTGACGCTCCAGGTGGTCGCCGAGCGGTTTCAGCATATCATCACGGAGACGGCTGAAGCCCAGGAGAGTCGCCGGCAAAGGATCAAGACGCTCCGAGATTATCAGAGGAAGCTCGACCGGTTTGGCATCCTGAGCGTCGAAGAGGAGCAGGAAAGGCACCTCCTCGAGGCCGAGGATCTTGCCCAACAGCTCGCGACTCTCCAGCGCGAGACGAGGAGCGGCTCGCGTCAGCTCAGCAAGGTGTCCGATATCGTCGAACAGCTCGATGAAATGATCAGCCTGGCGGAAGCTTGCCTGCACAGAGACCCGAAGATCGATCGGGTCAAGGACGTGATCGCCGAGATTCGCAAAGCGGAGCCCCGGGCGAACATCCTGATCTACACGGAGTACGTCGACAGCCAGAAGGCCCTCGCCGAAGCCTTGCATAACACCCCGGAGATCGGGCAGGTCGTGACCATGAGCGGCCTTGATGGTGAAAAGGCAAGAGCCTCCGTTACCGAGCAGTTCCGGAGCCGGGACAACCTGATCCTTGTCAGCACGGATTCCGCCGCGGAGGGCCTGAACCTTCATCAACGATGCCACCACTTGATCCACCTGGAGCTGCCCTTCAACCCGAACCGCCTCGAGCAACGTAACGGGCGAATCGACCGCTATGGCCAGCGACTCGATCCGATGGTTCGATACTCGTTTTTGCGGGGAACCTTCGAAGACCGCATCCTGCTCCGACTGATCGCCAAATATGAACGGATGCGATCCAGGCTCACCTTCGTGCCGAACACCCTGGGACTCTCCTCGTCGACGGATGCCGCCCAGGAGCGTCTACTGAAGGGGATCATGGACGACGATGCCAAACTCTTCAAGGAAGACGCGACCCTCTTCGACTTCAAGAGCGAAGAGGACACTCCCGTCGCCGACGAGGCGACGAAGGAACTCCTGGAGGAGATCGACCGCAGCTTGAAGGGATTCGAGCAGGCCGCGAAGACGAACGTCTGGCTCGGAGATGCCGGCCTGAATGCCGAGACGAAGCTCGTCGAAGAGGCCGGAGAGGCCCAGAAACGAGGGAACAGGGCCGAGAGCGTGGATCTGGCCCGGTTTGTCGTGAATGCCGTCCTCCTCGACGGCGGCGATCTGGTCGAAGGGGACACCGGCAAGCCCGTGATCACCCTTCGCGTCTCTCCCGCCTGGACCTATGGGCTTGACCAGTTACCGGGCTACGACTCGGAGAAGAGACTGATCCGACTCACGACGGACATCGAGATCACCACCGACCCGAAAGGGGACGAGGTGGGTTACCTGGGTCGTGCTCACCCACTCGTGCGGCGAGCCCTCGATCGCGTGAGGAACCTCTCGTTCGGCGGGAATAGCACGGCCAACCAGGATCCGAGAGCGAGTGTAGCGAAGGCGAACGTGAACGAACCGACGCTGCTCTTCACTTTCCTGGGACGAGTTTCCAGCCGGAATGGTCGTGAGTTCGAGCGAGTCCTCACGGTCAAGACGACCAGGGATGGGGGGACCATGCTCATGACCACTGCCTCGGAATGGTCTGCTCTTGCTGACCCAGGCAAAGCCGTCCGGACGACCGGGATCTGGGACGAGCATTTCAAGGATTGGCACGAGCAGGCCCAGGATCGAGCCACAAAGTCCGCGGCGGCAGGATTCAAACCTCTCGCCGAGCAGTTCACTGAGGACCGCAGCAAGAACCTCAAGAGTGAGAACAACGCCCATAATGATTGGCTGAAAAAGCGCGCCGAGGAGATCTCCGGTTCCGTCGTGTCGGTCCAATCGCGGCAGGGGGAGCTCTTCGGATCGGACGGTGATGAGGGAACATCCGACACCCCCGCCGCCGAGTGGGCCTCGATGACCGATCCCTCGGCGCGCCTGGCGGCCTTTGCGAGCGACCGATCGCAGCGACCATCCCAGCGGCGCGAGGCCGATGGCGTGTTGCGGATCTTCCACCAGCGGACCCATGCCCTCGAGATGCTCATGGATCTTCGCCCTCCCGAGGTGATCCTCCTGGGAGTCCTCATGCTCGTCCCGGAGGTGAACCATGGCTCTTGACCTGTCGGACTGCCAGTTCTTTGGGCCAGCCTTGCCGGTGCCATTCGTCCGCTTTGAACTCGAAAAGGAATTCACCTCCCGTAAGCTGCTGCCGAAAAAGCTCGGGAACGACGGGGAGAAGCTTCGTCGTCATTGGGACCTGTACCGCAGACACCTTCAGGAGCTTGCCGCGAGTGGAGGTCCACTCCGGGTGCGCAACAAGGTCATCGAGCCCCTGATCGATTGGCTGGGCTACCCGAAGCTGGAAGCCGCGGATAATGT
>JAFAHT010000164.1 GCA_019237095.1 Planctomycetaceae bacterium | reverse complement strand
CGACGTTCGGGTCATCGTGTTTTCGCCAGGACCCTCCCCGCGTGGGGGCTGGTTGCGATCGCGCTCTTCCAGGCAGGCTGTGACCTCAAGGAACGATCGGTGCCCGATCTGGTCTGGGGAGTGCACGGCACCGGGCCGGGCTGGCTGCACAAGCCGCGCGTGGCCGCCTTCGATGCTCAGGACCAGCTTTACATCGCCGACTTGACGGACAGGATCCAGGTTTTCGATCGCGATGGCCGTTACCTGCGCGGCTGGCGCACGCCGGATTTTAACGTGGATGGGCCGAGCGGCCTGACTGTCGATCGCCATGGCCGGCTGCTCGTGGCTGACACGCATTTCTATCGCGTGCTGGTCTACTCGAAGGAAGGAGAGTTGCTGTTCCAGATCGGCGACGGGGTGCAAGGCACGACGCCCGGCCGGTTTGGCTATCCGACCGACGTCGTGATCGACAGCGCGGATAACTTCTACGTGGCCGAGTACGGCGAGAACGACCGGATCCAGGTCTTCTCGCCCGAGGGGAAGTGGCTGCGCGAGTGGGGCGGCCATGGCTACGAGCCGGGCGAGTTCTTGCGGCCCAGGGCCCTGGCCATCGATGAGAACGACCAGCTTTACGTCGCCGATAGCTGCAATCACCGGATCCAGGTCTTCGACATCCAGGGGAAGCTCTTGCGGATGTGGGGCAGCCGGGGGGCGGAGCCGGGCCAGATGAGCTATCCTTATGACCTGGCGATCGGTCCGGACCATTGCCTGTACGTCTGCGAGCTGGGCAACCATCGGGTCCAGAAATTCAAACGCGACGGCAGCCCGCTAGGCACATGGGGCCGTTCAGGGCGTGGGCCCGGCGAGCTGAACAACCCCTGGGCCCTGGCCGTGGACCATTATGGCGACGTCTCGGTGATCGACTCGAACAATCACCGGGTGCAACGATTTCGCCTGTAAGAACGGGACTTCTTGGATTAGAGGGTCAGGCGGCGATGGTCGGGAACCTGTCGATCACGTTCGGCCAACCCTGGTGGCTGATCCTGATTCCGCTGATCCTGCCGCCGCTCGTGTGGATGAGCTTCCGCAGCCTCGCGGGGCTGGGGCCGGTACGCCGGGTGCTGGCGATCTTGTTGCGGGCGGGGGTCATCACGCTGATCGTGCTGGCGCTCGCCGAGACCCAGACGGTCCGGCGGTCGGACCGGCTGTCGACGTTGTTCGTCGTGGACGTATCCAACAGCGTGCCGCGCGAGCAGCAGATGGCGGCGATCGACTACGTCAGGGGCGCCTCGAAGAAGCGGCGCAAGGACGACATGGCGGGCCTGATCGTCTTCGGCAAGGCCCCGCGGGTCGAGGTGCCGCCGGCCCCCAGCGAGCTCAATCTGCCGATGGGCATCGAGAGCACGATCGACCCCGAGAACACCGACCTGGGCGCCGCGCTCAAGCTGACACTTGCGGCATTCCCCGAGGACACGGCGCGGCGGGTGGTGATGATTTCCGACGGCAATGAGAACCGGGGCAACCTGCTCGAGCAGGCCATGGCCGCCAAGTCGCTGGGCGTCCAGGTGGACGTTGTGCCGATCGAGTATCGCTATGACCGCGAGGTCCTGGTCGAGAAAGTGTCGATCCCACCCGACGTCAAGAAAGGCGAGACGGTCAACATCAACGTGGTCATCCGGGCCAGCGAGCCGACCGGCGGTACCTTGCAGATCTTCCAGAAGGCCGACAACTACCGCGCCCCCGCGGCCGGCAACGAGAAGCCCGTGCCGGTGGAGCTGCAGCGCGGGATCAACGTCTTCACGCTCCAGCAGCTCATCACCGAGCCCAATTTCTACACCTTCACGGCCGAGTTCATTCCCGCCAAGGACAGTGGCGACAAGCGGGCGATCAACAACGTCGCCGAGGGCTTCACACACGCCCGGGGCAAGGCCCAGGTCCTCTTGATCGAGGGAACTCACGGAGAGCACCCCGAGCTAATCAAGGCCCTGCGCGAGAAGGAAATCGAGGTCAAGCCGCTGGTCGCTCCACGGATTGACGGCTCGGGCGGGATCGGCGGCGATCTCCTGCCCACCGACCTCGCCCAGCTTCAGCCCTACGACGCAGTGATCCTGGCCAACGTGCCCAAGGAAGCGTTCACCGAATCGCAGCATCAGCTCCTGGCCTCAAACTGCCACGACATGGGCGCGGGGCTGATCATGCTCGGCGGCCGCGACAGCTTCGGCGCCGGGGGGTGGATGAACACCCCGGTCGAGAAGGCACTTCCGGTGGACATGCAGATCAAGGCCCTCAAGGTCCAGGGGATCGGCGCCATGGCCCTGATCATGCACGCCACCGAGATGGCCGAGGGGAACTACTGGCAGAAGGTGGTCGCCAAGTCGGCCATCAATGCCTTGTCCAGTTACGACTATGTCGGACTGGTCCACTTCGAGGGGCAGGAAGCCTGGCTCTTCCCCATGCGCCCCATCGGCTCGGGCCGCAACAGCATGCTTCGGGCGATCGACCGCATGACCCCGGGCGATATGCCCGCCTTCGATCCGGTGCTCCAGATGGCCTTGAAAGGGCTGAATGGCGTCAGAGACGCAATGACCAAGCACATCGTCCTGATCAGCGACGGCGATCCCGCGCCGACGACGAGCGGTGTCATGAGCCAGTTGATCCAGAGCAAGATCACGGTGACCACAATCCTGATCACCTCGCACAGCAACGACCCCAGCCTGATCAGCGTCATGCGCGGCCTGGCTCAGCGGACCAAGGGGCGATTCTACTACGTCACCAATCCCAGGGCCCTGCCCCGGATCTACCAGAAGGAAGCCCGAACGATCTCGCGTCCCTTGATTTACGAACAACAGACTGGCTGGGCGCCGCAGTTGAACAGCCCGCTCACCGAGCCGGTGATGCACCTGGCCGATGAGCTGCCGCCGATCACCGGGTTGGTCCTGACCTCGCCCAAGGAGAATGAGCTGGTCGAGATCCCGATCGTCTCGCCCCAGCCGACAGGACAGCTCAACCCGGTGCTGGCGCACTGGACGTATGGGCTGGGCCGGTCGGTCGCCTTCACCTCCGACGCCGGTCGCCGCTGGGCCAAGGCCTGGCCCGACTGGAAGAGCTATGCCGCGTTCTGGTCTCAGGTCGTGCGGTGGGCAATGCGTCCCGCCGAGCGCGGCAACTTGACGCTTTCGGTCCGTCGTGAAGAGGGGCGAATCAAGGTTGTCGTCGATGCGCTCGACAAGGAGAACCAGTTCCTCAACTTCCTCCAGATCCAGGGGAACGTCGTCGACCCGGACCTCAAGTCCGCGCCCATCGAGCTCGTCCAGACCTCGCCGGGACGGTACGAGGGGACCGTCGAGAACGCCGAGGCCAGCGGCAACTACTTCGTGAACCTGGGTTATCGGGGCCCTGACAAAACCCAGGGCGTGATCTCCACGGGCGTTTCCGTACCGTACTCCGACGAGTACCGAGAGCTTCGATCCAACCCGACCACGCTCGAGACCCTGGCCAGCCTCACCGAAGGCCAGGTCGTGACCTGGAAGACCACGGGCGATGGCCGGATCGACCTGCCCCGGATGCTCGGTGGAATCGACCATTTCCGCCGTGATCCCGGCCTGATCAATCCCCGGTCGTTCGCGGCGCTCTGGCCGGCCTTGATCTGGCTGGCGGCCTGCCTGTTCCTGGGCGATGTCGCGGTTCGGAGGATCGCCCCGGACATGGACCGGATCAAGCTCGCGGTGGCCAACGGATGGAACAGACTGCGAGGTCAGGAGGTCGCGCGGAGCAGTGACTATTTGGACAAGCTGCGCACTCGCAAGGCCGAGGTCGGGGAGCAGCTCGAGCGGTCCCGCTTCGCGTCCCGGTTCGAGGCGCCGGCGACCGCCGATCCGGGATCGCGGGGAACCACCGCCACCATTGGCGAACCGTTGCTCGAGGGCGGTCAGCCCGGGGAGCGGCCGCGGGTCCGACCCGCGGCAGGAACACCTACGGGCCCCGGCGCCGGCCTCGCCCCCGAGGCGCCGCGGCCGGAAGACGCCAGCTACACCAACCGCCTGCTCAAAGCCAAGCAGCGGGTCTGGGAAGACCGCGAAAAAGAAAAGGACAAGCGCGATCCGCGGGCCGGGCCGTGAGCCCCGGCAAGACAGCGCATCGGCCGGCGGTGGTCGGAATTCCGGCTCAGACCGCAGGAAACCAGCAAGCTCGAGAAGATCACCCACAGTCACGAAAGGATCACCGTCGATGTCCCCAGCGCCCTCAGAGTCGATGGAAGCCCGCGCCCTTGAGTTCCGGACGCGGTACAACCAGGTGAAGTCCGAGATTTCCAAGGTCATCGTCGGCCACGACGAGATTGTCCATGGCGTCCTCACCTGCCTGTTCATCGGCGGTCACGCGCTGCTCGAGGGCGTGCCGGGCCTGGGCAAGACGCTCTTGGTCCGCACGCTTGCCGACGCGCTGAGTCTCGACTTCAACCGGATCCAGTTCACCCCCGACCTGATGCCGGCCGACATCATCGGTACGAACATCGTGATGGAGGCCCCGGACGGCCGCCGGGTTTTCGAGTTCCAGCCTGGGCCGATCTTCAGCCAGATTGTCCTGGCCGACGAGATCAACCGGGCCACTCCCAAGACCCAGTCAGCCCTGCTCGAAGCGATGCAGGAGCACTCGGTCACGGTGGGAGGACACATTCACCGCCTCAAGGAGCCATTCTTCGTGATGGCCACGCAGAACCCCATCGAGCAAGAAGGAACCTATCCGCTGCCTGAGGCCCAGCTCGACCGTTTCCTGTTCAAGCTGATCGTGGGCTACTCGACGCGGGACGAGCTGGTCACGATCCTCGACCGCACGACCAGGGGAGACCACCCCAGAGCCGAGAAGTCCATGGACGGCGAGACGCTCATCGGCTTCCAGAATCTCGTGCGCGAGGTGATCATCGCGCCCCACGTGCAGGACTACGCGATCCGGCTGGCCCTGGCCACCCACCCGCAAGGACCGTACGCCGCCGACGTGACCAACCAGTACATCCGCTGGGGATCGAGCCCGCGCGGAGTCCAGACCCTGGTGCTGGCGGCCAAGGTGCGGGCCCTCCTCGACGGCCGGTATAATGTTTCCTTTGAGGACCTGCGGCGGGTCTACCTGCCCGGCCTGCGCCATCGGGTCTTGCTCAACTTCGAGGCGCAGGCCGAGGGAATCGATCCCGACGAGGTCCTGCTCAAGGTACTCGAGTCCGTGCCCGAGAAGGCCGAGGTACGGACCGCGACTGTGGCCTAGCTAGCTTGAGCAGACCGGAAAATCATCGACCACGCGGACCACCCTCATGCACGACATCTATGATCCGCCTCCCGTGCCCCCCGTGGATTGGGACCCTCCCAGGACCGGCCCCTTGGTATTCTCCAGGGGCGACCTGTTCTGCCTGATCGCGCTGTGCGCCGGGCTTCTGGGCTTCGCACTGCTGGCCTGGAAAAATGAACCGATCCTCGCGCTGATCTCGGCCTGCGCTGGTGCGCTCGTGGTCCTGGAGAGCTGGTTCACGACGCTGGGCTTCCTGCACCGCTGCCCGCCGGTGAGCCTGAAACTGCGCTGGACTATTTTTGTGGCGGCACTCATTCCCTGGATCGTCGGCCTGGGATTCGCCGTCTGCCTCATGCTCTGCCTGTTCTGGCTTTCCGACCTCCTGGGATGAGTCGAGCCCCGGGCCGGGCGATGGCTCGGCCCGAACCGTATCGCGCAACGAGGTCAACCGATGGCCGCATCCGAATCCGCTTCCGCTTCTGTTCCCTCGCCCTCGGCAACGGCTTCCCGGGTGCCCGCGTCACAGAGATCCGCGCCCAGCGACGGGGCGGCTTCGGCCCCTCTGCTTGATCCCGACTTTCTGCACAAGCTCGAGCAGCTCGAGCTGGTCAGCCGGAAGATCTTCGTCGGCCGCATGAAAGGCGAACGCAAGAGCCGGCGGAGAGGCTCGTCGGTCGAGTTTGCCGAGCATCGCAACTACACGGTCGGCGACGACCTCCGGCACATCGACTGGAACGTTTACGGCCGGCTCGACAAGCTATTCCTGAAGCTTTTCCTCGAGGAGGAAGACCTCCATGTCTACACCCTGCTCGATACCAGCCTGTCGATGAACTTCGGCACCCCGACCAAGCTGCACTACAGCAAGCAGGTTGCGGCGGCCCTGGCATTCATCGGGCTGGTGAATCACGACCGGGTGATCATGGACACGTTTGCCACCAAGCTCGACCAGGGAATTCCCAGCGTCCGCGGGCGATCGCAGATGTGGCGGGTCATCGATTATCTCGCGCACCTGGCGGCATCGGGAGAGAGCGACCTGAAGGCGGCGGCCCGCGAGTTCGCGATTCGCCACGCCGGCAAAGGGGTCGTCGTGGTGATCTCCGACTTCATGGACAAGCATGGTTACGAGGACGCTCTCCGCTACCTCCTGGCGCGGAAGATGGACATCTATGTGCTTCATGTCCTGAGCCAGGAAGAGGTTCAGCCCGAGCTGGTTGGCGACCTGCGCCTGGTGGATGTCGAGGACGAGGAAGTGGCCGAGATCACCATGAGCGCGCCGCTCTTGAAACGATACAAGGACAACCTGAACACGTTCGTCGGCGGCCTGAAGGAATGGTGCACCAGGCGGGGAATCACGTACATCTTCACGACCAACCAGTATCCGTTTGAAAAGCTGATCCTCAACTACCTGCGCGAACGGGGGCTAGTCAAATGAAGGGCTGGTGGGTCACCGATCCCTGGATCTTCTACGGCACTGCCGGCGCGATTGTGGCTTATGTGCTCTATATGATGATCCGTAAGCGCAAGGGCGAGCGATCCGGTGTCGCCAGTCACGAGCTCGAGCTCTGAGAGGAAAGCGGGGAGGCTACCCGGCATGTTCTGGAATCTCTGGAATCGCCTGGGCTCGATCGGCGCTCCGCTCGAGCTCAGCTCTCCGCTGGGCGCGGCACGATGGTTCGTCCTGGCCGGGGTGCCGGTGGGAATCATCGCGCTTTACTTCCTCAAGCTGAAGCGTCGGCCCGTCACGGTGTCCAGCACGCTCCTCTGGCGGAAGAGCCTGGAGGACCTGCACGTCAACAGCCTCTTCCAGCGGTTGCGGCGCAACCTGCTGCTCTTTCTCCAGCTCCTGGCCGTCGCGCTGGCAATGCTTGCCCTGGCCGGATTGCGCAGCAAAGGGACCGGCGGCCAGGGGCAGCGCTACGTGCTCATGATCGACAACTCGGCCAGCATGGCGGCGACCGACGTGCCGCCCAGCCGACTGGAAAATGCCAAGGAGAAGGCCAAGAAGGTCGTCACCTCGATGGACAGCAACGACCTGGCCATGGTCATCTCGTTCGGCGAGACGGCCCGGGTGGTCTCGAACTATACGGGCGACAAGCGCGCCTTGCTGCAACGGATCGATTCCATCCCGCCCACCCAGTCAACCACGTCGCTGCGTGAGGCACTCCAGGTGGCCGCCGGACTGGCCAATCCGTCCAAGCAAATCGGCGAAGGTGTGGTGGCCACGTCCGCGCTCATCACGCCCAAATTGCTCATCTACACCGACGGCGGCTTCGCCGACGTCGAGGGCTTCAGCCTGGGGAATCTCGAGCCGGAGGTCGTGGTGATCGGCCCGCCGCCCCGCCCCTACTCTCCTCCTGCCGCCGAAGCGTCGGGCCCGACGGACGCCAAGGCCAAGGTTCACAATCCGTCAGACAACGTGGCCATCGTCGCCCTTCAGGCTCGGATCAATGACGAGCAACCCGACGTCTACCAGCTCTTCGGCCGGGTCCACAACTTCCGCTCCGAGCGGGTCGAGACCGAGGCCCAGCTCTTTCGCCATGCCGCCGACAAGCCCGGCAGCGAGGGCCAACTGATCGACGCGATCGCGCTTCAGCTTCCGCCCCAGAGCGAGCAGTCGTTCAAGTTCGATATCCCCGACAGCGGGCTGGCCGAGCTCGAAGTCCGGCTCACGGTCAAGGACGCCCTGGAGGTAGACAACCGCGCCTTCGCCATCGTCGGCAACGCCCGCAAGGCGCAGGTCCTGGCGATCACCGCCGGCAACCGCTACCTGCTCGACGCATTCAACACCCCGACGGCCAGCAATAAGGCCGACGTCCGGGTCGCCACTCCCGAGGAGGCCAAGGGAGAGGAGCTTTCGCGAGAGATTCGGGGAGGCAGGTTCGACCTGGTCATCTACGACGGGGTTCGCCCGGAAACTCCACCGGAGGCCAATGCGCTTTATTTCGGGTCATTGCCTCCGGGCCCAGCCTACGCGAATCCCAAGGCGGTCGAGCAGCCGGTGATCCTGGACTGGAGCATTTCTCATCCGCTCATGCAGTACATTCGCGACCTTTCGCTCGTCTTCGTGGCCAAGGCCAACCTGGTCGAACCGCCGGCTGGGGCGACCTCGCTGATCGAGAGTAATCAGGGCCCGCTTGCCTTCACTGTCCCTCGCGAGGGCTTCACTGACGCGGTCGTATTGTTCCCGCTGCTCGACGGGACGACTCCCAACACCACCTGGTTTCGCTTCATCAGCTTTCCGCTCTTCCTGCTCAACAGTATGCAGGCGCTGGGCAATGTCCGCGAGGGAAGTGGAGAGGAAGTGAGATCACCCGGCCGGCCCGTGATCCTCCGTGCCGAGACGCTGGGCAAGGACCTCCTGGTCACCTCCGCGAGCGGTCATGCCACGGAGCGTCTGGCACGCACGCCCCAGGGCTCATTCGTTTACAACCAGGCGGCAACGACCGGCCTCTATCATGCCCGCTGGGAACCGAGTGGCCTGCTGCCTTTCGCCGTCAACCTGTTCGACTTCCGCGAGAGCGACCTGGCCCCGCGCGGCCTCGTTCCCGATGGTGTGCCCGAGAGCCAGGCCGAAGCCTACAAGATCAAGATCGGCTACAACCCCGTCGTCGGCACTCAGCAAACCGAGGACAAGCAACAGGATTGGTGGAAATGGTTCGCCTGCGCGGCGCTCGTGGTACTGCTTGTGGAGTGGTACATCTACAACAAGAGAGTTTATATCTGAGTGTTTATCGAGCGTAGGCCAGGATCTCCCGAGTGGCGCAACCCACCGGACTTCTCGTAGGGTGGGTCAAAGCAACCCTGTGTAGGTGGTTAAACAATTTCGCAACCTACATCAGGGCAAAGACTTCGGGAGTATCTACAAGAAGTAAGCATCGAGATGATCCTAGAATCCCATTGAATTCCAGATCTGAGAAAGAGGCGTCAAGAGCCGTTTCCCTGCTGTTCGTCTAGCAATGATCTTACCCTGACACTTTTACTCCTCCCAGATTACCGAGTTGGCATCAAATGGCATGCACCTAGTATACGTATCGTGACCTACACAGGGCTGGTATCGGCGACTTGAAGGATCCGCTGTGCCAGCCGGGACAGGAACTCATTGTAATCATCCCGGAACCGCGCGATGTTCATCAGGGTGTAGAGCCCGTTCTGGGCGTACGCCTCGCCGAACTCACGATGTCCGTACTGAATATCGACAGCCACCGTGGCCGGGGGGTTGCGGGTTGCGGGTTTCCAGAGGACCGGCAGCATTAACGGCGGTCGGGACTCGGGGGCCCCCGAACCTTGCATCCAGCGCTCGATCCGGTTGCGGAAGACTGCCCACTCGCGGCCACACCAGAGCTTCGAGAAGTAGGCCGGTGATTGGATGTAGATGAAGACTCGGCAGGTCTGCAGCGCCTCGGCTAGCTCGTGCGTCCAGGAGTCGCCGAGCTGGATGCCATCACGGTCGTAGAAGCCTATTCGGACCTTCTGGGCATCAAGGCTGTCCCGCTCAGCGATGAGGGCCTCGACAAGGTCGTCGAAGAACCGCTCCTGGAACCTCTTCAAGGCGGGATTACTTGCGTAACTTAGGAAGAAGAGCGGGTCCATAAGGCTCGCCTTGCCGACTGTTCGCCGCTAGCCCCTTGCCAAGATGGTCGAGATAGTGGTAACCCCAACATCAGCGCTTTACCTTAATTGAACTCGATTATTTCGTTTTCATCAACGGGGTAATAGCTGCACGGCCGACTCGGCTGGACGTAGCTCCTGAGTAGCAAGGGGGCACGAGGGGGACACAGTGATTTGCGACAGTAGGATAGGGGAGATAGGAGACTCCGCCCCGCCAGGTGTGAGCCTGCCTGCCGCTGGTCAGTCGAGGGGCGTCTAGAGACATATCTATACTCGTCACGTTGACGATTTCCACTTCATCAGCACTACCGTTTTGGGTTCGGGAATACCGCGTTTCCCTGCGAAAACATGCGACGGTACGAGACTCTATGCGAGCGGACTGGATTTTGCTAAGCTGCTAGTGGCATTTACGTTACGCCGCTTTCTGGGATCGGCTTAATCCCAATACCGTTGAATTAACCGTAAACCAATGGCAGGTCGTTGGTTATTTCGCCCTCTCCCCTTGCAGGAGAGGGTAGGGAGAGGGGTCGCACCAGTCAGCTCGACCCTTCGGACAAGGCGATTGGTCGTGCCCAGCCCCCCTCACCCCCAACCCTCTCCCGCGAGGGGAGAGGGAGCCAGAAACTCTTTCGGCGCAGTGCGTTACTGCTAATTCAACGGTATTGGGCTTAATCCGCCTACGGAACCGAAGGTTACTGGTTCGAATCCAGTCTGGTGTACTCAAGTTCACGTCTTTCGGGGGTTAGTTGGGACTGTTCAGGACGCATATCTGGCTTGTTTCGCAGAGTGCCGTTGAGTCCCGCGGGGACACCCGATGTGGGCAAAATCGCATCAGTGATCGCTTGCCCACGGTTTTGCCCAAAGGTCCGGCAGTTTGTTGACCTCGGCTTGTATCTAGCAATGCAACGCACGATGGTGACGAACAGGGCCTGCTTACGGGTCATGGACGTCATACCGTAAGAAGTGCGATGTTGCCAGGAATCGACATCCAGGGTCTTGCAGTTGGTATTCTGCGTAAGATGGAAAGGCATGGTGGCAAACATGGCACAGTCGATGTCACGATAGGGCTTGTCGGAATCTGTTTCTTGTCGATACTAGGGGTATGTGCTATTTCTCGATGCCCCGGGAGTTCGCGCGAAAGAACAATTTGAGGTTCTCCACTCAATAATGTGCCGCTATCCCTTTCCAGTCGGCCATCGGTTGAACCAACATCATTGTTCTCGCACCGCTCGCTGGAGCGGGCCCCATGGACCATCAAGTGACCGGACCGCGACCTGATCGAACTC
Source organism: Planctomycetaceae bacterium (assembly GCA_019237095.1). Taxonomy (GTDB): domain Bacteria; phylum Planctomycetota; class Planctomycetia; order Isosphaerales; family Isosphaeraceae; genus Aquisphaera. The sequence continues at coordinate 1,717 of JAFAHT010000164.1, read as the reverse complement.
TCTTCCAAAGCATCTCCACCAGGCCCGGTCTCGACAACGATCTCGCCCTTGGGTTTTTCCCCTGATTCCACACCATCGCGACGGACGGACAATCCGCCATGAACGTTACCACGCTTTCCAAACTTGCGTTCAAACATACGTACAATCACTTTGCCGAGGAGCTCTATCTGCACAGCGGCAAGGACATTACCAAGCCCGTGACGTTCTACGGGCTGGTCAACGAGCGGTGCAACGTCAAGTGCCGCTATTGCGAGTACTGGCGGCTGCCGAAGTACAAGGACGAGATGAGCATCGAGGAGTGGCGGAAGGCCCTCCTGAGCATCAAGGAGTTCGTGGGCACGTTCTCGATCAGCTTCAGTGGCGGCGAGCCGTTCATCAAGCCGGGCTTCCTGGACTTGATGATGTTCTGCCACGAGAACGGCATTCACGCCGGTGTCACGACCAATGGCTCGGCACTCAACCCGAAGAACGCGGCCCGGTTCGCCGAGGCCCAACCCTGGAACCTGAATGTCTCGGTCGATGCTCCCCACGCCGAACTGCACGACTACCTCCGGGGCTGGCCCGGCCTCTTTGACAAGCTCAGCGCGGGGATCAAGTTCGTCCGCGAGGAGCGCGACAAGCGCGGTCTGGACTTTCCGATCGTGATCAAGCCCACGATCGGTAAGAAGAACTACAAGTATTTGCCCGAGATGGTGCAGTGGGCCAAGGACATAGGGGCCACCGCGCTCAACTTCCAGCCCATGGATCGCTGGACTCCGGAAACGTACGACGAGCTCTGGATCGAGGAAGACGAGTTGCCGGAGCTTCAGAAGATCGTCGACACGATGCTCGAGATGAAACGCCGGGGCGAGCCAATCGTCAATTCTGAACTTGTGATCTCGCTCCTGGTGCCCCACTTTCGCGAGCAATCCGCGCCGCCGGAGGCAATGCCCTGCCGGGTCGGGATGCGCGATTTCTTCATCCGGACCAACGGCGATATCGAGGTCTGTTTCTTCTACCCGTCGATTGGCAACATCAAGGAAGCCTCGGCTCGCGAGATCTGGTATGGGCCCAAGGCCAGGGAGATTCGCAAGCAGACCGTCGAGTGCGACCGGCTTTGCCTCTACACTTGCCTTTCCCAGAAGACCCTGGGCGACAAGGTCAAGATGGGTCTGACTCTACTCTCGGCCCAGAAGAAGGAGCGGGAGGCCAGCAAGGAAAAGGAGGCGGCTCTCACCGTCCTCCAGTGAGCTCAAGTCCGCTCAGGATCACAAACAGAGGGGCCCTCCTTGTGGGGGCCCTTTTCTTTGGTGCTTTGCAACCACAACTCTGGCCTCGGGCGGTCTTCAAAACGCTCTCTTGAGCAACTCGACCAGTCCCCAGCCGGAAAGCATCTCTGGATAATCCGTGGGTCCAAGAGGGAAAAGATAAGGAAGGGCCGGGAGCAATGCCGATTTTCCCGAGGGGCGGTTCTCGGATCAGGATCGTGCCTTCTTTCTTCGGGATCCGCCGCGGACTGGCAGAGGAACATGTCTATTGTCTATAACTTTCGGCTGATGAAGATACTGGTCATCAAATCGTGCCACCTTACTGTCGTCATGAGCGAAGTATCCAGGCTCCCTCATAGCGTCTTGGCTCGGGCGGACAAGTTCTGGGTGTCTTCTTGATCATGAAATTCTGGTTCGAGAGACCACAATCGTTTTGGTCGCGTCACGTCACAAGGAGAACCCAATGCCGA
>JAFAHT010000489.1 GCA_019237095.1 Planctomycetaceae bacterium | reverse complement strand
GTATGCCCTACCATTTCAATGTCGGTGGGCCTAATGTACTAGACATTTACCAGGGTGAATCTCCTGGTGGAGCCGGTTCAACTCCTTAGTAGCAGAGCCCACTCGTGATCCCTTCATGTGTGGGCTTAACTGACACCATCAAATGAGGCAACAGACTTTCCAACTTTTTTATGGAGGGTAACCATGCCTAAACAAAGTTACCCTTGGGTGCATGGAACTGTTCGAAAAATGCATCTGGGCGACGTGGAAACGGGCACGCAGCTAGTTATTGATTCTAGCTGCGTCCCCGTTTCTGCTCTCCTCGACCGCGTGAGCATTGCGCCCGTTCGGGAGAGAGGCCCGACTTCCGGATCGGGCCTCTCTCCATATCTGGCCTTGATCTTCAGTTCCGCGACGTGAGCTGGGGCCGTCGCGTCTCGCTCTCTTTCTTGACATTCGAACAGCAAAGGCTGGCCCCACGATCCGGGCCGGCAATCACCAAAAGCCTGGCACGAGACGGTATCGGACGGTCCGGAGATAGTCCGCATAGCCAGTCAGATCCCGCTTCAGCAGTTCTTCCTCATCGAGGATGCGCCAAACCAGGGCAGGCACAAAGAGCAGGAGAAACAGCAATCCCCACCACGAACCCGGCGCCGGCGGTACACCGATGAGCATGATCAGCACGCCTACGTACATCGGATGGCGCACCAGGGCATAAGGTCCGGTGGAGATGACTTTCTGGCCTTCCACCGCTTCGATCGTGGACGAGCCGAAGCTGTTTTCCCGAAGCACGAACCAGTCGACGAGCAACCCAAGGACCACCAGCATGTCGCCGAGCAACGAAATAAGGGGCGGGACGCGCGACCAGCCGAAGCGATAATCCAGGGCGCAAACAACCAGCATCGCGGCCGAACCGAAGATAGCGAGCCAAGCGATCATCTTCTGAACCCCTCTCGATTCCGCGCCGGGGCCGAACCTCTTGCGCCGCTCAAGCAGGACTGGATCCTTGAGCGCGAGATACACGCCGATCAGGTTCGTCGCGATCGCGAAGACGGCGATGAACACCCAGCCTTGCCAATAGTTCAACGACCATGCCGGCAGGCCGATGAGGATCGCCAGCGCGGCGATGCCTAGAACAGAAGTTCGCAACGTTGCGACGGCGAGCCTCATTTCGTGCTCCCCAATTTTTGAGGCATTCCGGTCATCATAGGCCAAACCGCGTATCCGTAGGGCGTTCATTCACGCGCTTGCAGCCTCAACACCGGCGCTGCGCCGCCAACGCGTTGCCAAGTGCGGCCCGACGCCTGCTAAGTTATTGATTCTAGCTGCGACCCTGTTTCTGCTCCCACGTCCAGCGAGCCACCTTGCGCCAGCGAAGTTGCACTTGCTCTGGGCCGGTCATGGCCAGTGCTTCCGAAATCGGCGGTGAGATATCGAAGATGCGGCGCATGGGTGACCGATCAACACGAGGGGATTTGCCCGGCATGCCTCCAGCTTGCCGCTTCCTCGCCGTCGATTCGCAGGGTCAGGCACTTGGCGCTGCCGCCGGACTTGATGAACTCGGAAAACTCGAGCGGCCGTACGTTGAAGCCAAGCGTTTCCAGCGCGGCCGCGAGCTTGGGCGCACCCTGATTGAGGACGATCGAGCGGCCGACCACGACGGCATTGCAACTGAATGAGACGGCCTCTTCGGCCGAGACCTCGACGAGGCGGTCGATGCGGTCCTTCAGGACCGAACGGCCGTACTCGTCGAAGGCGCCAGGGTAATAGATCGCCACACCGGGAGCGACCGGACAGAAGCAAGTGTCCAAGTGATAAAACCGCGGGTCCACGAGTTCCAGTGGCAGCGCCGGCACGCCCAGCCGCTCTCCGACCCAGTGATGGCTTCGGACGTCACTGCGAAAGCGATAACCGGCGAACAGCGTATCGCCGCAGAAGAGGGCGTCCCCCGCGCCCTCGAACTTCATGCTTTCCGGTAGCGGCACGAGTGTAAAGCCGCGGTCCCGAGCCCACTTCCCGAAATGGGGACTCTCGCCCTGACGGACGCCGAACCGGAACCGCGCGGGAAGAAACACGTCGTGGAAAACCAGCCCGGCGTTGGCCGTGAATACCAGGTCTGGCAGCCCGGGAACCGGCTCGAGCAGGTCAATCGCCGCACCCAGGTCGCACAGGGTCTGATAGAGTCGCTGCCACTGCCGGCGCGCGAGCTGGCGGTTCGTGCCCTGCTGCATGTTCATCCAGGGGTTGATCTCGTACTCGATGCCGAAGTAATCGGCAGGACACATCAAGATGCGTGCAGCGGTCGAGAACTCCATGACGATGACCGGTGCCTCCGCTATTTCCCTGACGGCGCCGAAGTCGAGCTCAGCTCCACCGCGAGGGAGCGCACAAAGGGCTCGACATCAGTGACCAGGCCGATGGTCTGAAACGTTCCCCTGTCGCTCAGCTTGGTCACGGTCGCCGGGTTAATGTCGACGCAGACCACCTTGACCCATGCCGGCAGCAGGTTACCGGTGGCGATCGAGTGCAGTGCGGTGGCGATCAAGAGCGCGAAGCCGACGTCGCGGATCGACTGGCGCATCCGGTCCTGTGCCAGGAGCGTGTCGGTGATCACCTCGGGCAGCGGGCCGTCGTCGCGGATCGACCCCGCCAGAACGAGATCGACCTTGTGCTTGATGCATTCGTACATGATTCCCGAAGCGAGCATACCCGACTCGATCGCCCGCTCCAGACCGCCCGCCCGGCGGATGGTGTTGATGGCGCGCAGGTGGTGCTCATGACCGTGCTCTATGGGCTCACCGCGCTCGATGGAAACGCCCAGGCTGGTGCCGTAGAGGGCTTGCTCGACATCGTGCGTGGCCAGGGCGTTGCCCGCGAATACCGTCTGGATCCAGCCATCGCGGATCAACTTGGCGACATAAGGAACCGAGCCGGTATGCACGATCGCCGGCCCGCCCACCATAAGTACCTTCTTGCCGGCGGCACGGGTTGCCCGGATGGCCTCGGCCACGCTCTTCAGGCTGACCGATTTGGGCTTCTCGCTGGAGACCAAGGAACTCATGAAGCCGAAGAGCGTTGACTCGCGTGGCCGCTCGACGGGCAGCACCCGCACACCCGCATGGCCGACCACGATCGGCATGCCGAGCGCGACGCAGATCATCGGCACGCATCGGGCCACTCCGGACGCGGGGTTCAGTGCGATGCCGCAGTCCATCTCCTGGTCCTGGACGTCGATCCAACGACCCTTGAAGCGGACCTGGGTGCGCTGGTTGGTCGTGCTGTAGAAGGCATCGGGGAAGGCGCCGGCGATGTCGGCAGGGACGGTTCGGGCGTCCTCGGCATGCACCGGCGAAGCACCATGCTCGACCAGGTCTCCGAGGATCGCGTCGATCGCCTCGGGGCTATCGGCCCGGACCCCGATCCGGGCATAGCTCGGGTCGGATCGGCGGACTCCGATCTTGCACTCGTGGATCTCGAAGCTGCCACCCATCTGGAGAATGCGATCGAGGATCTTGGGCAGCAAAAGCGAATCGACGATGTGCCCGCGAACCTCGATCTCGTCAACGACGCCTGGTACCGAAGCTGAATCGAGGCCCTCCGGCTTTGCCTCGGATCCCCATTGCCCTGCATGTGTCATTGGCGGCTGTCCCCTGGTCATGCCGATTGACTGCCAACCGCCAGTCTGTGTTCGATCTCCCTCGAATTCAAGGGCATCATGTTTCACGGAGCCTCGGCAAACCACATGGGAGTCAGTTCTACAGCGAGCCCAGAGCCTGGTGCAGATCGTCCCGCAGGTCGCTCTCATCCTCGATTCCCACGCTCAGACGGACGAGACCGTCGTCCACGCCTCGGGCGATGCGGAGCTCGGCCGGGATGCTGGCATGGGTCATGGTGGCGGGATGGCAGATGAGCGACTCGACACCGCCCAAGCTCTCGGCGAGACTGAAGAGCCGGGTGTGAGTCAGCAGATGGTGGGCCGCCTGCGCACCTCCATGGAGCCGGAGACTGATCATGCCACCGAAGGCTCTCATCTGCCGGCTCGCAAGTGCATGACCGGGAGCCTCCGGCAGACCGGGATAGTAAACCTTCTGGACCTGCGGCTGCCCGGCCAGCCAGGACGCCAATGCCTGAGCATTCGTGCAATGGCGGTCCATCCGCACGCCGAGAGTCTTGATACCCCGCAGCGCCAGCCAGGCATCGAACGGTCCGGGAACGCCGCCGGCCGCGTTCTGGTAAAACTTGACCGGCTCAAGCTGTTCGCGTCGGCCGACCACGGCGCCGCCGATCAGGTCGGAGTGACCGCCCAGGTACTTCGTCGTGGAGTGGACGACGAGGTCTGCGCCCAGCGACAGCGGCTGTTGAAGATAAGGAGAGGCGAACGTGCTGTCCACCGCGAGGATCGCCCCGTGTCGGTGCGCCAGCTCGGCGATGGCCGCGATATCCAGAATCTGGAGCAGGGGGTTGGTCGGCGTTTCGATCCAAACCAGCTCGGTCCGCTGGCTCATGAGCGCGGCGAAGCCCTCCGGCTCGAGGTCCTCGGTGTAGTGCGTGATGACGCCCTGGGGACGGAAGACACGCTCGAGCAGGCGATAAGTGCCCCCGTAAAGGTCGGCCGCGGCCACGACCTCGTCGCCCTGCTGTAAGAGCGAGAGCACCGCGGTCGTCGCGGCCAAGCCCGAGGCGAATGCCAGAGCCGCCTCTCCTCCCTCGAGAGCGGCCAGGCAACTCTCGAGTGCCGCGCGGGTCGGGTTGCCACTGCGTGAGTACTCGTAGCCTTTGTGCCGGCCCGGTGCTTCCTGGGTGAACGTGGACGTGGCATAGATCGGCACCACCGTCGCCCCGGTCGCCGGGTCGGGGTCCTGACCGGCGTGGATCGCCCGCGTGGAGAAGCCTGCTTCATGATGCTCTTGGCTCATTGCTTCCTCGGGTCGGCGGGAACTTCGTCCAACATGAATGAAGAGCCATGCTCCGATGGCTCTCGGGTGATCGGGGGCTTGCTCTTCTGGTTCCAGTATTGCACCAGGTCAATCCGGGTGATGATGTCCAGGACGGCCCCGTCAGATGATACGGCCAGCACGCCGGTGTTGCCGGCCAGCAGCAGGCGGTAAGCTTCGTCGAGCTGGGTGCTCACGTCGAGCTGGGGCAGGGGACGGGCCATGACATCGGCAACCCTGACCTTCTCCGGGTCGCCCCGGTCGTGCAGGACCCGCGCCAGGGTCACTTCCTGAATGCTCCCTACGGGCAGCCCATCGCGGAGCACCGGTAGCTGGGAGATGCCCGTAGCTTGCAGCAGCTCCACGGCCTCGGTCACCGTGGCCTCGGGACTGATGGTGGTGAGCTGCCGAGGCCCGCGGGAGCGAATCAGGTCGCCGATGGAATTCGTAGGCTGAGGGTTCCAGGACAGGCGGTTCTCGGCCAGCCAGTTGTCATCAAAGAACTTGCTGAGATAATTGCGACCCGTGTCCGGGCAGAGCACGACAACCAGGTCATCGGGACCGAGTCGGCGGGCGAACTGAAGGGCCGCCGCGACGGCCGTGCCGCTCGAACCGCCTACCAGGATCCCTTCTCTGCGCGCCAGCGCCCGTGCGGTGTGGAACGATTCGGCGTCACTGACGCGAATCCATTCGTCCACGACCTGGCTGTTCAGGGTCCTGGGAACGAAGTCCTCGCCGATCCCCTCGACCTTCCAGGACTTCGGCGTGTCGCCGGAGAGAATCGACCCCTCGGGATCGGCGCCGATGACCTTGATCTGGAGGCTCTTTTCCTTGAGGAACCGGCCCACACCCGAGATCGTTCCTCCGGTCCCGCAGCCCGCCACGAAGGCAGTGATTCTCCCCTCGGTCTGGTCCCAGATCTCGGGGCCCGTCATCTGGTAATGGATCTCCGGGTTGGCCAGGTTGGCAAACTGGTTGGGCCGCCAGGAATCGGGAATCTCGCGGGAGAGACGATCGGCCACGCCGTTGTAGCTGTCCGGCGAATCGGCTGGGACCGAGGTCGGAGTGATCACGATCTCGGCA
>JAFAHT010000465.1 GCA_019237095.1 Planctomycetaceae bacterium | reverse complement strand
GATAGATGACTGCCCGCGGGGCCAGGTCGACACGGAGCTGCGTCCTGGTCCTACCGCTTGCGCTTCTTGCTCGCTTTACGCGGCTTGGGCTTGCGTTTGACGTTCTTTTTTCGCTCGCTTGCCCCGTCGTTTCGAACCGGGCCAGAGTGACTGCCGGAACTCGCCTTCGCAGTGGTTCGGTGGTGAAAGCCTGTCGGTGCCCGAGCAGAACGCGGTGGCGAAGGCGTGGTTGAGGCGGATCGTTGCCGTCGGGCCTGGGATAGGGGCGCGTCGGCCAGCACCAGATCGAGTTCGCGGCGATCCAGATCAACGTGAGCCACGCGCACCGCGGTGCGGTCGCCGAGCCGATGCCGCCGACCTGAGCTGCGTCCGACCAGGGTATGCGTCCCGAACTCCAGGTAATAATAGTCATCAGCCAGGCTGGTCACGTGAATCAGGCCCTCGACGGGCAATTCCACCAGACGGCAGAAAATGCCAAAATCCTCAACACCCACGACGATGGCATGAAACGTCTCGCCGATCCTGGCTTCCAGGTGCGTGAGCAGCTTGAGGCGGATCAGCTCACGCTCCGCCGCCTCGGCCCGGCGTTCGGTTCGTGTGCAGTGCTCACCCAGCACGAACAGCTCATCGGCGTTGCTCCGCGGCTTTTTGCCTTCCAGCAGCATGGTCAACTGGCGATGCACCTGGAGGTCTGGATAACGCCTGATCGGCGAGGTGAAGTGGCAATAGTCGTCACTGGCCAGCGCATAGTGGCCTTCATGCTCGGGCGTGTAAACCGCCTGCTTCAAGCTCCTCAAGAGGCCGAAGTGCACCGCGTATTCCTCGGGCTTACCCGCCGTCTCGCGGAGGATCCGCTGAAGCTCGAATCGGCTTTGCGGCAACTCGAGCGAGAGCCCCAGGCTGCGGGCAAACTCGGCGAAGCTGTCGAGCTTGAGCGGGTCAGGGTCGGGGTGAACTCGTCGCAAGAAGCCGGCGTGATTCTCGGTCAAGTACGACGCGACCGCTTCGTTGGCCGCCAGCATGAACTCCTCGATGACCTGGTGGCTTTGGTCGTTCACCACCAGATGAGCACCGCTTACCTGCCCTTGCTCGCCCAGCTCGATTGCGATCTCGGGAAGGTTCAGCTCCAGGGCGCCCCGGGCGAACCGGCGCTGGCGAAGGATCATGGCCAGCTCGAGCATGGCCGCGACCATCCGGGCGACCTCCGGGGCAACCCCCGAATCTGCCTTCTCGGGATGGCTCATCACGTCCATGGCCTGTTCGTAGGTGAAGCGGTGATCAACCCGAATGGCCGACCGGGCAAAACGCCGTGAGGTCAGGATGCCTTCCGCGTTGAATTCCAGCAGCGCGCTGACTGCGTACCGGGTACGGTGAGCCTGGAGGCTGGCCAGGCTGTTAGAGAGTACCTCCGGCAGCATGGGAATCACGCGGTCGGGCAGGTAAACGCTGGTGCCTCGCTGCCGCGCTGAGCGATCCAGCTCCGATGCCGGCCGCACGAAGTAGGAGACATCGGCGATGTGGACACCCAGGCTCCAGTAGCCTTGATCGTCGCGTTGCAGGGAGATCGCGTCATCGAAGTCGCGAGCGCTGGCCGGGTCGATCGTGACGGTCAAAAGAGCGCGCAGGTCGAGTCGTTCGCCGATCTCGTCTTCAGAGAACTGACTCGCTTGCTGGCGAGCCTCGGTCAGTGCGGCCTCGTCAAACGTGTCGGGAATGCTGAATGCGCGGATCACCGACAGGGTGTCGACCCCGGGCGACCCGCGCTGGCCCAGCAGTTCGGTGATGACGCCTTCACCTTCGAGGTAAGGGGTCGGGTAGCGAACGATCTCGAGCGCGACCTTGTCGCCAGCCCTGGCACCCTTGGCGCCGGGATCTCCCACGTAGATCGGGGCGTGAAACGTGGTGCCATCGATCTTCACGTACCCGCCGGCCCCGTCCTCGAAGTACGTCCCCACGAAGAGGCCCGAAGCGCGGGCCAGGATCTGGACGATCCGCCCTTCGATGTTCATCCCGTCCCGCTTGGGCCGCTTGATGATCTTGACCACGACTTCGTCGCCGCTGGAGGCATCCCCGGCCGCTTCCGGCGCAATGTAAATCTGGTCGGCCCGGGCCGTCGCCGTGTGCGGCCGGACGAACCCGAAGCCTCGCGCCGAGCGGCGGAACAGCCCGATGATCGCATTGGAGTGGTCCGGCTTGCGCACGGTCTTGTCCCGGGCCTGCTCGAGCTTGCCCTGCTTCACGAGCGACTTGACCACCTGACGAAAACCGGCGTAGTCGTCGGTCGGCACCTCCAACCGTCGCGCCATCGCCTTGAGCGTGATCGGCGCATAATCGGGCTCGCTCACCAGCTTCAGCACGCGCTCGGCGAAATCGGCCATGGGGGGGAATGCCTCCGGTCATGAGCAATGGACAAACAGGCTTTTATGGTACGAAACCACTTTGCTCTTGCCTACCCGGGACCAACCAGGCCAGCGCGAGCAAGCCAGCGCCAACGACGTGAAGCCCTATCCCCGCCGCCAGACCGCGGGACCAGGGGTTCCACCAGGCTTCCCCCAATCGACCCTCATTCCAGGCTCTTGGGTCGGCTGGACTCGCGAGCAGTGGTGCGGACGATCGACCTCGTCGTGTTCTGAGTCTTCGGATAGGATGGATGTGAACCCGATCGAGCCTGCGAGTGACCGAGGTGCTTTCATGAGTACGGTCTCCAGACCCAAGCCTCCCAAATCGCCTCCTCCGGAACCGGATCCGTTCCGCTACGGTTGGCGGTACGTGCGGGTGGAACATCCCGACGGGACGGTCTGCTTCGACCAGATTCCACTGACGCTGGAGGATGTGCTCCATCCCGAGGTAGGGGACTTCCTCGTGCAGACCGACGGGCACGACAGCGACCTGAATTATCTCAAGGACGTGTTCAAGGCCCAGCTCGCCGATGATCCCATGAAGGCGGTGATCTCCGACTGTCGAGTGGATTGGAACCTACCGGGAGTCAAGCCGCTGGGCCCGGATGTGGCTGTGTTCCGGGGAATCAAGCGGCATCTTGACTGGTCCACCTTCGACGTGCAAGCCGAGGGAGCCGAGCCGATTCTCGTGGTCGAGGTCACCTCGCCCGACACGCGCCAGAACGATGTGGTCACCAAGGTCGACTATTATCACCGGGCCAAGGTTCCGCTCTACGTGATCGCCGACGTCCGCGAGCAAGGCGAGGACCGGGTCATCGAGCTGATCGGCTATCGATACCAGCGAACCGGTTACCAACGAATCCCTCTCGATGAGAGGGGGAGGATCTGGCTGGAGCCTGTGCACCTCTGGCTGGGCTTGTCACGAGATCGTCTGGGGAATTACGAACGGCTGGCGTGTTTCGACCGCACCGGCGCGGAGGTCGGCGACTACACTGCCATCAGTACCGCGCTGGCCGCCGAAACCAGAGCTCGAGCCGAGGCGGAG
>JAFAHT010000389.1 GCA_019237095.1 Planctomycetaceae bacterium | reverse complement strand
AGCAAGCGAATCGACTCGACAACGGGAGCCATTCATGTCGCACGAGCCTTCGACACCCACCTCCTCAAGCCAAACCGCGCCGCGCGCGGACTTGCCGAAGACACAGCCGATGCAGCATGGGCATCGGCCGGCGACCTCGGCCCAGGCTCCCGCAACGTTGGTTCCCGAAACCGGCTGGCATTTCCTTCACCTCTTCTACCGGATCGATCGGCAGCGGCTGCGCGGCTTCACCGATCAGGATCGGCGAGACGGGCGCGATGAGCTGACCGCGACGCTCCTGGCAAGAAGTCCGGGCGGCTTGGAGCAACTGCAATGCTTTGCAATCCCGGGGCACAAGGCCGATTTCGGTGTGCTGATGGCAGGCCCCGACCTGAAAGCGATCCACGCGGTCCAGATGGCCATGCAAAGCTCGATTCTGGGCCAGGCCCTCGTGCCTGCCTATTCTTTTTACTCGATCACCGAGGTCTCGGAATACGTGCCCGATGGCGAGGAATACGCGCAGATCCTCCGCGACCGCGAAAAGATGGATCCCGAGAGCAGCCTCTACAAGGCCAAGGTCGCCTCCTACACGGAACGGCTGGGGCCGATGAATCGCCAGCGGCTCCATCCCGAATTTCCGGACTGGCCCTGCCTCTGCTTTTATCCGATGAGCAAGATGCGCCAGGGCGACCAGAACTGGTATCTGCTGCCTTTCGATGCGCGGTCGGAGCTGATGGCCCAGCATGGCCGCAGCGGGATGAAGTTCGCCGGTCGTGTGAGCCAGGTCATCACCGCCGCGACGGGCCTGGACAACTGGGAATGGGGGGTGACGCTCTGGGCACGCAACCCGCTCTATCTCAAAGACATCGTTTACACGATGCGGTTCGATGAGAGCTCGGCCAGGTACGCACTCTTCGGCGACTTCTACTTCGGCTACATCCTTCCACCCGCCGAGCTCTTCGAGGTGCTGCGGCTGTGAATCCCCAGGCCGGCCCGCCGCGGCAAGAATCCGTGAACCTGGTACTGGCCAGCACGTCTGTCTACCGCCGGGAGCTCCTGGCGCGCCTGGGAATCCCATTTCGCTGTGTGGCTCCCCGGTTTGACGAGGCGGCGCTGTCCAGGGACGGCAAGACACCGCGCGCGGTCGCGGAGGCACTGGCCGAAGGCAAGGCGGCCAGCATCTCCATGCTCGAGCAAGGTGCCACGGTCATCGGCTGCGACCAGCTTGTCGCGCTGGAGGGGCGAATCCTGGGCAAGCCCGGGTCGCTCGAACGGGCCATCGACCAGCTTGAGACGCTGGCGGGACAGACCCACGAGCTGATCACCGCGCTCGTGGTGCTGCGTGATGAGCAGTCATTCCGCCATACCGACGTCACCCGGCTGCGCATGCGCCCGCTGACACGTGCGGAGATCGAGCGCTACGTGGCGCACGATCGACCTATCGACTGTGCAGGCAGCTACAAGCTCGAGCAGCGGGGAATCGTGCTGTTCGAGAGCATCGAGACCGAGGACCACTCGGCGATCACGGGCCTTCCGCTCATTCGCCTGACCGGCCTGTTGCGCACGCTTGGGTATGCCGTGCCGTAAACTGCTGAAGCTTGCGCGTCGAGAGTTTGCCACCTCGCTCTCAGCCGCCTCGGGGCTCGTCGTCGTCGGGCTCACTGCCCCGGGCTCGCAATCCCAGGACCCGCTCGATGGCGCGGACAAGCTTTTCCATCGCGAAGGGCTTGCGGATGTAGTCGCGAACTCCCAGCATCTCGGCATAGGCGCGGTGGCGGCTTCCTTCGTTGCCGGTGATCATGATCGTGGGAATGAGGCCGCCCTGCCGGCTTTTGAGCTTCTCGAGGACAAGGAAGCCGCTCTTTTTGGGCATCATCATATCGAGGATGAGAAGGTCCGGGTTCTCGCGCTCTGCAACCATCAGACCCGAGTTGCCATCCCGAGCGACAAGGATGCGATAGCCCTTGTTCTCCAGAACGGTGCGCATCGATTCTACGATCTCGTGATCGTCATCGACCAGGAGGATGGTTCGTTGTTGAGGAGGCATCTTGTGGATTCCCTGAAGCAGCGGTGCGCAACGAACGTGCTGGCAGCCAACCAAATTCCGATCATAGCCCCCCGACCTGCCGTGGGCAAGAGGGCCCCACGCGCGTCAACCTACATATCCATATCGATGAGAACGGTTGTTTATGGAAATAAGCTGAAGTCGCGAAAGATTACAAAACGTGGTTGCCCCCTTCCAGCGCGCAACGGCAAGCTGCATAATCAATAGCGCGGCCTCGGCATCGATCGGTCAGACTGGGGGCAAGCGGTGACGGCGGGCCGGGCGAGCGCGAACGGGGACGCCAGGGGCAGATCAGAAAGGAATGGGGCGCGATGAGGCCTTGGATCGAATGGTCGGCAGGAATCGGCCTCGCCGCTACTTGCCTGATGTTCACGGGCTGTGGAGGGGGCGACGTTGCCGACCCCGGTTCGGACCATTCCGCAGCCGCGGATTCGGCTCCTGACACCGGGGAACCGCCCGCCCCGGCTCCTGCCGGCGGTGGCAAGGCCGCGCCTGTGGCTGCACAGAACAAGGGCCAGGCTGCCTCTGCGCCAAAGGAAGACGCCGACGCCGACGACAAGAAAGACGCGGCGCAAGCCTCGAGTGAGAACGCTCCTGCGACAAAATCGGAAGGGGGCTCAGCGACGGCCGAGATGCTGGCGATGGCCACTAGCGGTCAAACGGGGTCTGGCGGTGAGCAACCGCCTGCGGGCGGCGGGGCTGCACCTGGTCAGAACCCACAACCTGGCGGCGGTGCGATGGGAGCGTATGCCGAGGCGATGCGGGCACGAACCGGTGGCGGCGGACCACCCGGTTATCCGACCGGTCCGGGTAGTGCTGGTCTTCCTGGTGGGAACGCGCAGGGAGGCTATCCCGGAGGGTCCGCAGGCGCGAGGGCTCAAGGGGCAGCCGGCCTGGCGCAGGATAACGGGCCAGCCGATACTCGTTCGCCCGAGGGAGCCGTGCGCGCCTTCCTGAACGCCCTTCAGGCCAAGGACCGAGACCGCCTGGCCGAAGCCACGGCGCTGCGATCGCAGACGGAAGCAAGCACCGACAAGACCAAAGAACTGTTCGGCAGGATCGTGAACATGAGCATCTCGGACGCCGAGATCGATGACCTGGCCAAGAAGCTGCAAGGATTCCACATCGCGGGGGAAAACGCGCCCAAGAGCACGGGCCGGCGGGGGATCTACATCGACAAACCGACCGAAAGGGGAAGCGTGCTTCGCTTCACCCTGACCGTGCGCAAGGAAAAGAAGGGGTGGGGCGTCATGGACATGAGCAGCAATCCGATCGAATTCAAGCCCATGGGCAACATGATCCAGCGGAGGAGAGCGTCAGGCAGGGGTGGAAACTGATTCCTTCCGTGCCAACCAGTGCGCGGCTCCCACGCGGGGCTGGTTTCTCCGCGTGAGCAGGCCGCACGCCGGATTGCCGCGATGACGGAAGGGTGCAGGGGAGCCCAACGCAGGCCGATCAACCACCGTTTGTGTACGTGCCGGCCGAGCCCGGACGTTTTGAAGAAAGCTCCTCTGTAAAAAATTCCACACGGCCAAGAAAAAAACGACGCCGATCCTTTTTTTCTCAAGTTTTCGACTTGAATAGCCGGGTCTGCTCGAGTTCCGGTGCCGTTACGAGAGTTTGGTACGGAGAATGCTTACTCCCCTGGCGTTCAATTGGCAGAGCGATGTCCCTTCCGCTCTTGCCTTTACCTCCTCGTTCTTCCCACACAGGACCCAAGGAAGGAGCCTGTCTGGTCATGTTCACAACCAAGATCGATTTGTGCGCGGTTCTCGAGGCGCTTGTGGTTTTCTTCCAGGTGTGCGGGATCATGGGCCTTTGCCTGAGCCGGCTCATGCCTCGATCGGCATGGTCGTATCGGGGTAAGATCGGGTTCATCGTCGCGCTCTTCGGGCTTGGCATCGCCGGCGCGCTTTGTGGCCGGCACGACTCGGAGTTTGCCCTCTTCGCCGGCGGGACCATGACAGTCTTACTCATCGGCATGACCATAGGCGGAAGCACGATCGACGCGACCGAACCAGCCCCCGCCTACGTGGGAACCAAGACGGCTTAGCTCGTCGACATTTTATTTGTTGACGCAAGTGTCACTTGCAATTGAAGCTGAAACATTCGGGGTCAATCGGCCCCGATTTTTTTTGTCCCGCCATTTGACGATCTCCAAAACGCGCGCCATAGTTTTCGCGAGGTTATCGACACAGCGGACTGGCGCGTCCTGCCCCTTCAACCTGCCGCACTTCTCATATCGCCGGTCGTTGCGCGTCGTGTTTCGCAAGCGCTGCCAGACCCGAAAGGATCACTCCCGCGGTTCCTGTCGCGCGTTGCGAGATATGCATCTACCGTCACGACGGACCATACTCTGACCCGAACGACGCGTCCCGCTCGCCGTTCGCCACGAGGTCGAGTCGAATTCATGCGGGTGAAGGAATAAACCCATGATGGTTGGACTGAAACGGATTTCAACCGTGGTCGGTCTTCTGGCCGTGACGGCTTCGGCGGCATTTGGCCAGGGGACCGTGGCCAATCCGAACCAGATGACGGCCGATTCGGTGGCCAGCGCCCTGCGCGTGAGCCGAACTTTGTCCGGTTCGCGGATCGAGATCGAGGCTCAGGGAGGACTGGTGACGCTGACCGGTCGGCTTGCCACCCCGGCGCTCAAGGCCGAGGCAGTGGCGCGAGCCCGCAACGTGGCCGGGGTCCAGGGCGTGATGGACCGGCTCCAGGTCGCGGATCGGACCCTTCTTCCCGCCCAGTACCAGCCGCAGGTGGCACTCGGTCACGGCCACGGCGGTTACACGGCGGCAACGACGTTCTCCGGCGGTGTCGCGCCTGGCGCTATCCACGAGGTCGGCGGCCCGGTGGCCGGTACAGGTGCTGGTGGATTCGTGAACGACGGCGGTCCGCTTCCCGAGGGACCGGCAGGCGGGGCCGCGAGCGGGGCTGGCGCGATGCCTGGCAATCCGAACTATGCCTGGCCCAGCTATGCTCCTTATCCCAATTTCTCCGCGGTCGGCTACCCGACGGCCTATCCCTGGCAAGCCTGGCCGAATATCGGACCCTTCTACCCCTATCCCGAGGTGCCTCTCGACTGGCGAGCCGTGACACTCCGGTGGGATGACGGCATCTGGTGGCTCGACTTCAAGAAGCACTATACCCGGCCGTTCTTCACTCCCTATCCGTTCGGAATCGCCGCCTACTGAGCTGAGCCGTCGGCCGCCCGAGACGCATCAATCGAAGCGGCTGATCCTACCGGGGGATGCCGCCAAGAGCCGGCCGGGTTTTCCCGGCCGGCTTTTCGGCCTCCCGAAGCTGCCCCTGTGAACTCCGCCTTTGCAAAGAACTCGCAGAAATACCCACCGATCTCTCTAGCGACGCGCTTTAAGCTACAATGATCGAGGCTCGGGTGAGTCTGCGGGGACACGCTTCGAGAGGGCAACTGGGATGGGGGGGCATTCCTGGAAGTACACGCGATGGTACCTTCGTGAAGCGATGGCCGCGGCGCTATTTCTTTCGGCCGTGGCGATCGGCCTGTACGTCAACTTCTCCAATCGATCGTTGTTTCATCGCGAGTTCACGATCACCGGCGGAAGCGCCAGCGGATCGCGCGCCCAGGTTGCCCTCAGTCTGGCGGGAGAGGCCAAGAAACAGGGACTCAAGCTCAAGGTCATCGAGTCCGAGGGCTCGAAGCAAGCCCT
>JAFAHT010000104.1 GCA_019237095.1 Planctomycetaceae bacterium | reverse complement strand
TGTCGAATCGCCGCGGCCAGGTTGCTCTTCAAGACGCCGTGGAGCTGGAACTCCTGGCGGGTCGTGATCCTCAGTGTGCCGTTGCCGAGCGTCCGGGCCAACTCGTGGCAGGCCAGGAACTGATCGGCCGTTAGCTTCCCGCCCACAATCCGCACCCGCACCATCAACTGGTAGGCTTTCTCCTTCTTTTCGCGCTTGAGCTGGGTGCGCAGGTCTCGGTCGTCTTGCTGGTAGGAGCCGTGGAACTTGAGGATGGTCGCAGCGTCGTCGCCGAAATGGTCCAGGCCGTTGTTGACCTCGTCGGCCACGAACGTCTTCAAGTACTCACTGGCGATCTTCACCGCCTCGATCTTGCTCGGCTTGGGGCTATTGGTGGAAGCGGTCGGCTCCATCGGCATCCTCTCTCGCTCAGGCGAGCCGTACTGGGATCAGGCGAACCCCAACGCAACTCTTTCGGTCACGCCGACGCCAATGTTTACTTTCCGAGTAAACTTAATCGACTTTCCTCATTCTAGGTGAGAGCGCGGCGGGAATCAACACGTTGGTCGCCCGGGATATGCGTGCGGAAGTTTGCCGCGCGGGGCCTATTTGGGTGTCGGATCGGCGGGAGGTTTGGGGATATCGATGGGCTGGTCGAGGACGGGTCCTTCCTGGCGGGCAGCCTCGGCTCGTTTTTGCATTGTTTGAACCAGGATGGCCTGGTCAAGGCCCTTGATGATGATCTCGGTGTTGTCTTCGACGGTAGCGTTGGGGGGCGCCTGGAACGCGAACTCCTCGGGGCGTACTGCCGCGTTGAGCTGGACGTTCGAGTAGACGAGCCTGATCTCGCTGGCATCGATCCTTTCGATCGAGCTTCGAGAGCCGATAACCTTGCCGTCCGGACCGATCCGGCGCGTGTCATAGAGGATCGTGGGAACCTTGCCGAGCAGTTCCATTCTGTAAGGCCAGCCATCGTCCTTGCCCAGGTAGAGCGTGGCCAGACTGGGCACGTAGGCCGGTAACGGCCCGGTCGCGGGCAAGGGGCGCTGATCGGGCCCGACCAGTCCGTTACGATTCCGCCAGGTGCCGTGGAGGACCCACATGGCCTTACCGTCGAGAGTATCTTCTTCTTTCTGGTCGAACCTGACCGACTTCCGCAGGCCAACCAGCAGGGCATCCGGACCGGCGAACCCCATCTGGTTCAGGATCTGGTCGCGCGTCTTGGGGTCCATGTCCGGCGAGTTCAGACGCTCGAAGATCGGCTTGATCGACAATTTGCGGTAGACCCGAGATTCGAGGATTTGCTGGTATTCCCAGAGGGTCTCGCCGTCGCAGACCTGGAGGATGGTGCCGTCGGAATCTGGCAGTCCCGACACTGCCAGCTTGAGGTATGTGCGGGAATCAGCAGCCTTTAGGTATCGGCCCTTGATGTCAAACTTTTGCTTGAGCATGACGACATTCTGGACCATGTCGGCCGAGACCGATTTCAGGCCGGCGATCTTCTTGATCGCCAGGTCGATGAGACGCTCGGCCTCGGTGGGCGGTTCCTGAGGCGGTTCGGCGGGCTTGCCGGCTGGTGCCGCGGGTGCTGGCGCGGGCGCAACGGGAGCCGGCGGCTGAGCCCCGGAAGGCTGGGGTGCCTGAGCCGGAGCGTGAGTGGTCCAGGTCAGCGCCGCAGTAAGCAACATACTCGCGGCGAGGGCCGCGCCGTGCAAGTCGGTCCGTTTATGATACATGGTTTGGATGTAAGGCAATTCCTCAAGGCAGGGACAAGAATGCCCGATCATAATCGCTAGGCGTCATGAGACGCAAGTCCGGCAGGCAAGTTCGGCGCAACGGTTGAATTTGATTGGTGATCCGTCGTGGTCCGGGTTCGGATGAGTCGGCTCGAACTGGTTGGAAGATCCGTCGAGACGACCAGCGTTGCAATTCCAGCAAGTGAGCCTTGACTCGACTGTGGCCGAGTCGGTCGCAATGGAAGTCAGGATGCTTGATAAAGCGTTCTCCCCGATCGTCGGATCGGAGACTCGGGCCGGCTGGCTTGGGTCGTGGGAGTTGGAGGAGTTCCATGCAGACGATCGGAATGCTGCTGCTGGCGGCAGCGACCGCTGGCGACGGATTCGGATATGAGAGTCCCGGCGTCGGTCTGAAGAAGTGGCTGCGGCCCCACGCCGTGGTCTCCGGTGGCGCGCCTCCGGGCGGCCCGCAGTATACGGCCGCGACGATGGGCGGAGGCCCTGGCGGCGCGGGCATGGGAGCCGCCGGCCGCCGGTTCGTTAATACCAAGAGCCAGGTTTACTTCCTCGATCCTGACGGTATGAACATCGGCTGGCAAACCGGTACCGGCCCCAACGGCGAGCGGTCCTACCTGTCCACCCAGCTTGTCGCGCCGGCTCGCTACAACTTCAATCAAGGCTATATTTACCGTCTCAAACTCTCAAACATCCCGGGCCGCCAGGGCGTCAGCCTCTATCCGACGATCGAGGTCGCCCCAACCACGCCTGCGACTGACGCCTACCTTGCTCACAACGCCATCCCCATCCAGTTCACGGCCGAGGACTTCGACCAAGTCGTTGATGGCGGCAACTTCGTGACCAAGGTCATCTACTTGCCCGATCCGAAGTACCAGGAACTGGCCGTCTCGGGCGTGGAGACCCTGGTATCGACCCGGCTGGAGCCCGGAGTTGACCCCATTCTCGAGGCCGACAAGCGAGGCACGATCCTCGTGATTGTCCGGCTCGGGGCAATCGACCTCGAAATGCCCAGCGGTCCGGTTGCCGGCGCTGTCGTGAGCGGTCCCATCGTGGGCGCACCCGTCGTGGGTGCACCAATCAATGGCACCGTGATCGGTGCCCCGAGCAACGGTTCGCCGATCGGAACCGCCGCCCCGGTCACCGAGATTCCTCCGGGCAACCTTCCTCCCGGCGTGACCCCGCCGCCGCCGGCACCCGCAGAGACCGAACCGGTTGACTTGGCCCCAGCGCCCGCCGCGGTAGCACCGAGCACGGCTCCGGCCCCGGCGCCTCCCGCTCCTGGCGGTACGGCCCCGCCGGCTGTCAAGCCCAGTACCGTGCTTCCCAAGCCGAGCGCGGGCCTCGCGATCCCGCCGACATCGGCAGTCAACCCGCCCCCTGCCGAAGGGCCCAAGAGCTGAGGCCGCTGACCCGCCGAATCCCGGCTCGGACCGCATCCCCAACCCGAGTCGCGGCAGAGAGCTTCTCTCTTGATGACTCATGAGCACCCCGGTGGAACCGCGCATGCGACGTGTTCCGCCGGGGTTCTTTGCAGCAACCCTGCCCGCCTCTGGGTCCGTCCAGGTGATCCAGGCATGCCAGGAGGCAGGATGTCAAACGGGGCAAGACAATGTCAGGCAGGAAGGCCTGACCCCACCAGGCCTAAAGAAGTGCAGGATCAGAGCCGATGAGCCGACACGGAAACGATCACAGCGTCGAGACGAGGGACTTCGTCATCGCGGCGTGCCTCTTTGGTCTTTGCCTGGTCGCGATATCCACTCTGGTGCGCGCCAGGGCTCAGGATCCGGGAACGCCGCCCACCGCATCCGCCGCGCCGGGCCGACCGGCCGAGCGGCTGACCCAGCCTCCGCCCAGCGTCACGCCAGGAGTGCCAATGGGAGCGCCAGGGCCTGAACTTCGGCCCGGTGTCTCGGCGGTTGGCCCGATCATCACGCCCGAAGGACACGGCCCGGAGGGTCCGCCTGCTCTCGACCCCAAGGTCCAGCTCGTCCGCTTCCAGGGGCCCTTGGGACTGAGGGTCGAGGTCCTGGCACCCGAACCCAGCCCGGCGCCCATCGGCGAGGGCGAGGGCATCGCGACGGTCGGCCTTCAGCGCGGAGTCGGCTACCGCCTGCGGCTGAGCAACATCACCGAGCGTCCCGGAGTTGAACTCTTTCCCGTGATCGAGGTTGTGGGGCACCTGCACCGGCCCAGGGAAATCAGCCCGGCCAAGTACCCGATCCGGATCGTCTTCAGCGATGAAGAACTGTGGGACGTCGTCGACCGCGGCCGGCTCGTCACCAAGGTGATCTACCTGGAAGAGCCCGAACAAGCGATTCCGATCAAGGTGTTCAAGGATCAGATTCCGGTCGTCACGCTCAACCCGACCGAGCAGCCGCTGAAGGTGGCCGAGGCCCTGGGCCGGGTCATGGCGATCGTGCGGATCGGCAGGCGCCGGCCGACCCTCGACGAGATCAACGCAGGAGCCACCGGCGATCTCGGTCTGGATGCGGTCGCCGCGGTTGGTGCTGTCCACTGCCCGTTCACCAGCACTGACAACGAACCCTGCCAGCTTCCCTGCGGGCCGGTCTGCGGCACTCCGCCGCCGCCGGGCCGACCCTGGCTGCCGCGCGACGAGTACCTCTGCGACGGTGGCGACCAGGGCGAGCCAGCGGGGGTCGGTGAGGGCGGTAACATCACGGGAATCGACCCGCGGGACGCGGTCATGCGCTTCGACGTCGGCCTGGACAACAAGCGACAGCCCCGCGTTCTGCCAACCAACCGGGTCTGCGTCTACGCGCCCAGGTTCGCCGAGGTCCGCATCAGCACGGGCACGAACGAGGCGGTCGAGGTGCACGGAGCGACGATGAACCGCTCGCTCGACAAGTTCGCGCTGACGGAAAGCCGCTCTTATTCCTGCCGCCTGGTTCAGAACCAGGGCGCCGAGCTCGCTCGCGAGCGGAGCCGCGCCCAAGCAATGGCTGGCCGCATCTCCGCCGGCGAGGATTCCAACATGCGCGGGCCCGACGTCTACCACAACGTCCAGCAGGTCAAGGTTGATTCCCAGCAGCAGCCGGTTCAGCTCACCCGCACTCGATTCAAGCCCGCCCTGATCAGGGAGAAGATCCGGCTCGACGGCATCAAGAGCGTGGAATCAACCGTGATGACCGGCCTGGTCGAAGGGCCAGGACAAACGGTCATGTCGTGGCAGCCCCACGAGATGAAGGGAGTCGAGACGCTGCAGAGGCCGGGCATGGCCGTCATCAAGCGGGTCAGTACCGCCGAGGCGGAGCCAGGCGACACACTCACGTTCACGATCACCTACCGTAACATGGGCAATACGACGATTCGAGCGGCCTCGGTCGTGGACAGCCTCTTGCCGCGGCTCGAGTACCTCAAGGGCTCGGCCAGAGGTCCCAAGGGAACGGTCTTCTCATCGGCCGAGAACCGCGTCGGCTCGTCCGAGCTCAAATGGGAGCTCCCCGGCGTCATCCCCCCGGGCGCCTCGGGCGAGGTGTCGTTCCAGGCGGTGGTAAGGTGATGCGGTTATTGAAATCGCGATACGATCTATCACCTGCTGGGCATCGATCTCTTGCTGGCCCAGCGGCTACGCTTGACCGCGCAGGGGGCGAATCACTATGATTCCTGAAGACTTAAGTTTCGAGGGATTGTCCGGTTGCGCGACCTGGGGCGGGCCGGCATGAGGTGAGCAGGATGAAGAACGACGCATCGCGTACCCCGTCGCAGCCACGGCCGTTGTCGACTCGGCACCAGTTTGAACATCAAGTTCCCACCGTGATTCACGATCCGGAAGAGAACATGATGGTCCTGGCCCGGTGGACCCATCGCGCGATGAAAAACCCCGTGAAATTCTGGGGTGCGATCGCGGCGATCGTCGCTGGCCTGCTGGGCCTCGTCATCCTGAGCAACGTCGTCTGGACGAGCTCGTCCGCCAATGCCGAGGTCTGGGCAAAGATGGAGTCGGTCAAATCGCCAGCGGATCGCGTTCAGCTCGCGGAGGATTTCCCCGGCTCTTCGGCTGCGACCTGGGCCCGGCTGCAAGCCGCCACGGAGTACTACAACCAGGGTTTCGCGGTTCTGCCCATGAACCGCGACGTGGCCTTGCCGAACCTGCAAAAAGCGGTCGCCAATTTCGACGAGGTTGTCAAGGAGGCGTCCAAGGATTCGCCCCAGGCGCGAGCTGCGGCGCTCGGCAAAGCGCGTACTCTGGAGGCGCGCAACGAGCTTCCCAAGGCCATCGAGCAATATGAGCTCGTGGTCAAGAACTGGCCCCAATCGGCCGAAGCCGGGGAAGCCAAGAAACTGGCCGCGGCGCTCAAGAAGCCCGAGGCGGTCGCCTTCTACAAGGAGCTTTACGCCTATTCGCCGGCCAAGGTGACCTTGCCTCCACTGGGTACGCAGAATCTCAACATGCCGCTCATGCCGGCTCCGGGTTCGGCGAATCCGGGCTCGTTGCCGGCAGAAGACATCCCGGGCGGTCTGCTCCCCTCCATTCCCCTGCTGCCGCCGCCTCCGCCTTCTCCGGTCACCAAGGGTGAGGCTGCCTCATCAACGAGTTCGGACGCAGGCAAGACCGCCGGACCATCCGCTCCGGTTCCGTCGTCGGCCGGACTTCCGGAGAGTCCGTTTGATCCCGGGCACCCGACCCCCAAGGCTCAGCCCGCGTCTCCCTCGTCTTCGTCTCCCAAAGCGGAAGCCGCGAAAGCCGAGCCCAGGCCGGTGCCGGCCGCCCCCAAGGCGGAATCGCCGAAATCTTGAGCGCATTGAGCAAGGCTTCGATCTCCGATCGGATGGGTCCGAGAGGATCGACCCTGTCGCCATTTCATTTCAGCAGTCTCTTTTCTCCATGTGGCCCCCACCTCTTTCGGAAACACCTCAGGAATTCGCGGTGAAGCCGCGCACTGACGGCAAGCGGATCGACGCCTATCTGGCGAGCCGGTTCTCCGACTATTCCCGGAGCGTGATCCAGCGGATCATCGAGGCCGAGGCCGTGCACGTCAACGGCCGGCCAGTCAAAGCGTCTTACAAGATCCGCGCGGGAGACGTGGTGCGCGTCTGGCTTCCCGAACTGCCAGATATGACTCCCGTCGCCGAAGACATCCCGATCGAAGTCGTGTACGAGGACGAGACCCTCACGGTGGTGAACAAGCCGCCGGGGATGGTCACGCACCCCGCAAAGGGGAACTGGCAGGGCACGCTCGTCAATGCGCTTCAGTTTCACTATGACTCGCTCTCGACCCTGGCGGGCGAGAATCGCCCGGGGATCGTGCACCGGCTTGACCGCGACACGACGGGGCTCCTGGTCGTGGTCAAGAATGACCTGGCCCACCGCCGGCTGGCCCTCCAGTTTGAACTGCGCGAGGTGCGCAAGGAGTATCTTGCCCTGGTGTACGGCGTCCCCGAGCGCGACAGCGACTACGTCGAACGGCCGATCGGGTTTCATCCCCTGAGCCGCGAGAAGATGGCAATTCGCACTCTTCAGGATGGGGGAAAACCGGCCGTCACCTATTACGAGGTTGCGGAACGCTTTCGCGGCCATGCGCTGGTCCGCTGCATGCCCGAGACCGGCCGCACCCACCAGATCCGCGTGCACCTGGCTCATATCGGGCACCCGATCGTGGCCGACAGGGCCTATTCTGGCCGGAACAGGCTCACGCTGGGAGATCTGCTCGGGCCGGCCACAGGGAAGCCGATGCCCGCGGGCGATCCCGATCCCGATCCCGAAGCGATCCTGATCGATCGGCAAGCCCTGCACGCGCACTCCTTGCGGTTCACTCACCCCGCGACGGGCCAGCCTCTTCTCCTGACCGCCTCGCTTCCAGCCGACATGACCCGGACGCTTGAAGCACTTCGAATGTACCGTTCCGTTTGATCACTGAGATGTGGGCCTTCGTCAATCATTGAGCCTCTTGCTGCTGCACCTGGCCGTGATCGACCATCTGGAGAATGACCCGCCACTCAGCATCATTTCCCTGGTCCACACCGCTTTACCTGGCCACTTTCAGCCAGCTATCACTCGATAATCCCTACTTTTCTCGCTCTCGCCCTCTTTTTCCTTGACCTATCCAAAAGTTCATACTACATTTCCGTACATGACAGCCCGAGTACGTTCCACAGCGGTTGGTCACCTGGACGCCGACTGTTTTTACGTGTCGGCGGAGCGGGTGCGGGATGGGTTCTTGCGCGACAAGCCGGTGGGGGTGTTGGGGAACCAGGGGGCGTGCGTCATCGCCAAGAGTTACGAGATGAAGGCGGCCGGGGTCAAGACGGGCGAGCCGATCTGGGAGGCGCTGGTCAAATGTCCCGAGGGGATTTACGTCAAGCGCGATTTTCGGTGGTACGAGGTCTTGAGCCGGCGGATGCTCGACGTGGCGCGCGAGCTGTCGCCGCGGGTCGAGTATTATTCGATCGACGAGTTCTTCTTCCAGGCGGTGACAGGCAGCGGGCAAACGCTCCAGGAGCTTGCCCTGGCGATCCGCGATCGGATCTGGGATCGGATCGGCGTGCCGGTGACGGTGGGCATTGCCCGGACACGGACCCTGGCCAAGCTGATCTCGGACGCAGCCAAGCCGTTCGGCGCCCTGGCGGTGATCGACCGAGAGGCCGAGGAAAAGCTCCTGGCCGGCCGGCCGGTGACCGAGATCACCGGGATTGCGGGCCGGCGGGCGGCCCGGCTGGCTCCCTGGGGCATCACCACCTGCCTCGACCTGGCGCGGGCCGATCGGCGGCAGGTCCGGTCGCTCCTGACCGCCACGGGCGAGGCCCTCTGGTGGGAGCTCAATGGCGACGCGGTGCAGGCGATCCACACCCGGCGCCCCGCGCACAAGGTGCTGTCGCGGGGGGGAAGCTTTGGCGAATCGACCGCCAGACCGGTGGTCCTCTACGCCTGGCTGGTCCGCAATCTCGAGCGGCTGATCGAGGAGTTGCGGTTCCACGGCGTGACCACGGGCAAGCTGACGGTCGCGATCCAGTACAAGACCGGCCATGCCGGCGCCGGCCAGAGAGCGTTGCCGGTTCCCAGCGATCGGTTCGACCTCCTGCTCGAGGCGGCCCGCCCCTGTCTGCGCAAGGCGTGGCTGCCCGGCGTCCAGGCCAGCCACATGCACCTGATCGCCGAGGACCTTTCCGCCCGCGGCCAGTACGCGCTGGACCTCTTCGACCCGCCCCAGCGGCGGGCCAGGGCCGAGGCCGTTGCCCTGCTCAAGGAGCAGGTCAACGACCGCCATGGCCGGTTCGCCCTCCGCAGCGCCGCCACGCTCCACCTGCCTGCCATCTACCGCGACGTCGCCAATGCTTATGATATTTGTGATATTCGAGGAAAGATATGTTTTTGAATAGTGGCCACTCGCCACTCGCCACTACCCCCACCCATGTGCGTCGGAATTGCCCTGGCATGGAGCGAGCTGCCCACGGAGCTGATTGCACGAAACGGGCTCGATCGCCTCGCTCACGAGCGTGGAGGCGAGCGCGAA
>JAFAHT010000066.1 GCA_019237095.1 Planctomycetaceae bacterium | reverse complement strand
AACAGCCACCGCTTTTTCGACCTGGGGATCGCAGATGATATCCTGAAGGTTGTTCGCTGCCTGGCCCACCTGACGGAATTGCTCGGGAGTCTGCGCCATGTTCAGGGCATACTGGGTCGGCACCAGGCCGATCAGGATCAGCATGATCAGACCGATCCCCTTCTGACCGTCGTTGGAGCCGTGCGCAAAGCTGACACCAGTGCAGGTCAGGATCAGGATAGCGCGGATCCACCACGGCGGGGGTTTGTCGCCATCGGGGGGATGGTAAAGTTCAGGATTCTTCACCAGGCGCTTGAGCAAGATCAGCAGCCCCGCTGCCAGGACGAAACCGATCAGGGGCGAGATGAGCAGCGACAGGCCGACCTCCCACGCCTTATGCCAGTTGATGCCCGTGCCAAAGTGGCCCGCCAGATACGAATTGGCCAGACCCACTCCGATGATGGCACCGATCAGGGTGTGCGAGCTGGAAGCCGGGATGGCCAGGTACCAGGTGCCGAAGTTCCAAATGATCGCGGACAGCAGCAAGGAAATCACCATGGCCATGCCGGCGCCGGTGTCGATCTTGACCAGCAAATCCACAGGGAGGAGGTGCACGATGCTGAAGGCGACTGCAATGCCGCCGAGCAAAACTCCCAGGAAGTTCATAAACCCCGACCAGACCACCGCGATCTGTGGTTTGAGCGACTTGGTGTAAATGACCGTCGCCACTGCGTTGGCGGTGTCGTGAAAGCCGTTGATGCACTCGAACAAAAGGCAAGTCCCGAGCGCAAAAACCAGGAAGAGCAACGTCCCGTAGGCAATTTCCATGGGTGTCCTTTACGTTGAGGAATGAGGCAGTCATCCCATGCGGGTAGTGCCCGCCGAGTAGTTGTGGGCCCTACGCGCACTTCGGAACCAACAAGTCCCTATCGATACGGACGCGAGCGAGAGAGGGAAAGCACCCGGGCAGTAACTTCACGGGACTTTCCCTCGCAAGACAAAGGCCCACTATCCACCGTCTGATAACATCCGCTACCTAGCATAATCAGGCACCTAGGAGCTAATTGTGAAGATTTTGGGAAAATGGGACAATTAAGGAGAAGGAAAAAGGGACGTTCAAGAGCGGGCTCTGGTCAAGTCTCCGCTGTAGTCGGTCTTGTCGATCTTTGCTCGCTCGGCTTATTGTCGATACAGAGCAGGGGGTTCGGCTGTTCACGCTTCTTCGAGGGTCGAACCAATCTCGACGACCGCGAACATAGACGCCACATCGGTTCGGAGCGACCCCTGGCAGTTCTCGGAGAATTGTTTGAGATGAGATTCGCCGAGAAACCAGTTGTCCCGGAACTGTCCAGGTGGTTCAATGACTCTTGTACGGAGGCGATCGGATCGCCGAAATCGCCCCCTGATCCATGTTCTCAAACGCTTTCGCCCTGTTGCTTTTTTAGGGAGATCGAGCGATGCACAAGATTCTGATGCTGCTCGTCGCGGGTGTGCTGTGTTCCAGCCTGGGTTTACTGCGAGCCGACGATGGCGGCAAGACCATCACCATCAAGGGTGACGGACTTTGTGCCAAGTGCGGCCTGAAGGACAAGGACGCCAAGAAATGCCAGAACGCCGTTGTCGTTACCAAGGATGGCAAGAAGACCACGTACTACCTTGCCGGCAAGCTGTCCAATGATGCTCACAAGAGCCTCGGGTTCTGCAACGCCTCGAAGGATGAGCCGGTGAAGGTCGAGGTGACGGGCACTTGCGAGAAGAAGGGCGACAAGCTCGTGCTGACCCCGACCGAGAAGATCAAGAAGATCGAGTGAGCGAGTCGGCCAGACCCAGTTGTTTGCCGGCACGCCCGCGATGCTCGAAAAGCCCACCTCTGTGATGCCGAAAGGCGTCGAGCACCTCGAACCGACCGGAGCCTGGCGATACTCAAAGGTCAGCCTCGTCCTGCCACTGTGGGGGGCGGGGCTTTTCTTATGAACACCATGGAAACCGTCCTGATCGTCGGGGCGAGTACGCGTGCCGTCGCATTCTCGGCTCTCCGGGCCGAGCTGAAGCCGAGGTGTCTGGATTATTTCGTTGATCGCGACCTCATGGCGATCTGCACCGTCGATCGAGTGGAGGCCCAAGAAGGAGTAGCCGGCCTGGAACGATTGGCGCTTGGTTCGTGAGTGTGAGGCTCGGCTCGATGAGCTGGAAACACTCTGGCAAAACAGTCTAAAAGCATGAAACTTCGTTGCCAGGCCGGGACGTTCGCCGATTTCCGGGTGGGAACAGGGACTTCCATGACATGCGGCTCCTCAATCGCCCGCAGAGCTGTGCGGAGTCCAGGAACGTAGTCGCGAGAGGAAAGGCTCAAGGAATGTACTGGGGATGGACCTTGGTGATCCACGCTTCGACCTCTTGCCGAAACTCCTCGGCTTTTTGAATGATCTCGGAGGCCTCCATGTCGCTAATTGTGTTCGCCGTGTCATAGTCCAGGGTGTTTCTCTTTCGACGGCAGGTCTCGAAGTATGCGGCGAGAGCCGAAACATTCGTCCCGATGGACAGCTCGGCCGCCTCGAAAGAAGTTTGATGGGCACCGAGGCCACTCACGCGATAGCCCGCACAGGCAATCGCGATCTTGGCGAGCTGGAGGGCCGCGTTATAGGCCGTCGCGAATCGACGATCATTCGAGAGACCTGCCAGTCCCGCGTCGACCAGATCCCGCTCCACGATGCTTCGCAAGGCGTCCAATTCTTGCCTGCTCGTCGTGTGCGTTCGCACGCGATTACTCGCCAAGAGCTGCTTCCAGGTCACTCTGGTCCCCCTGAATGTAGATCTTCTCGCCTTTCAAAATAGTCTCGAGAAAATGATGTCCTTCCGAGAGCTTCTTGACAACCTCTTTCGCAGAATAGACGGAGGGATTTATTGCCCTTCCGAGCGAAACCTCGGCCTTCTTGAGGACAGGCGCGATCTGCGAAAGTCCAACGCTGCCAATGACCATCAGGTCCACGTCACTCGCGGATCGCTCTTCAGACCGTGCCATCGATCCGTATACGAAAGCCACCCGAATTCGATCTCGAAGGGGGTCCAGGCATTCCTGGAGCACATTCCCAAGTCCCACTGTCTTGAGAATGATTCCTCGAAGTTCGCTGAGAAACGGACAGTCGGGATCGGTCCGGAAGTAGACCCGATTACCATCTGCATTGCGACGAAGAATCCCGCCCCTCGCGAGCAAGTGAAGCTCTCTCTGAAGGCTCGATGGAGTGACCCCGAGATGGCGAGCCAGGTCGCTCAAGTACCATGAGCGGGCGGGGTCGATCAGCATCGCCCCCAAAATCGCTTGCCGAGTCTTTGGGAAAAGAGCATCAAGGCTCATCGTTTTACGCATATTGCGTACGATACAACGCAAATCGCTCAAGCTTCAAGAGGTTCCCGGAGAAGCTTTGCGCGAGCGATGGTTCCTTCAGGTCTCTCAGGATACGAAGCGTTGTGTGTCCACAGTCTCATCAGATCGGACAATCGGACAGACGGCAAGAGCTTCGGCTGCTGGACTGACCTATAATGGCTCCCTCCGCGCGAAGTGGTGAGTTTGGGTCGAGAGAACGCGCTGGTTCTCGAGGTGACGGTGATGCTTCTGGACATCGATTATCTACTTCTCGGCATGCCGGGAATCGCGCTCTCGCTCTGGGCCCAGTGGCAAATCGTTTCGGCTTGCTCGGCCGCCAGTCGGCTACCGGCATCGTCGGGTCTCACGGGTTCTGAAGCCGCGCGGCGCCTGATGCAGGCCAGCGGGGTGCGTCCGGTGGACATCACGCCGGCGTCTGGCCAACTCTCCAACCATTACGATCCCAGCCGCAAGGTGCTGCGGCTCTCGCAGAGCGTTTGCGCGGGACGGTCGCTCGCCGCGCTGGGGGTCGCGGCCCACGAGGCCGGGCACGCGATCCAGCAGGCGTCAAGGTATCCAGGGCTGATCGTTCGCAACGCGATCGTTCCCATCGCGAACCTCGGGTCGATCGCCTTCTGGCTCTTGATTCTCGCCGGGCCCTTCCTCGGCATGTTCCGGCTGATCATCTGGGGCCTTGCTTTGTTCTCGCTGATTGTGGTTCTCCAGCTCATCAACGTGCCGATCGAGTTCGACGCCAGCCGCCGGGCGCGGCAGACACTGCTCGCCACCGGATTGGTGACTCAGGAGGAAGGCGCCGTCGTCGGCCGAGTCATGAATGCCGCGGCGTGGACCTACGTCGCGGCGATTCTTACGAGCGTGATGAGCCCGTTGTGCAGCCTCTTCCCGTTTCGCCTGCTCTTCGAGTTCAGCGCGGGTCTCCCGACCCCGCCCAACAGTGAGGAAGCAATTAAGTGATCAGGCGTTTAATTTGCGTAACCTGCGGTTGCTATGCTTTCCACCGCAACCTCGTCACGCCGGGTATCTGGGCAATCTGGTTGACGATCGGCGGAGTCAGGATGTTGTCTGGGCGTCCACGCCACGAGACCTCGCAACGGACCTTCCTCAGGGGAGCGGCAGCGCCTCTGCTCGATATCACGTCCCAGGATCTGATCTCGAATCCTGCTCGCAACAGCATGGCCGGTATGTCGTTATCGGTCGGCCCCTCGGCATTGACGCTCACGCTGAGCGTCGCATGGCGTTCCTCATGGATGAGGGATTCCAGTCGCTTCAGTGCCCAGAGAACGATCAGGGCCATAGCCAGCGTCGTCATGCCGAGGGCAAGCTGTCCGCCCCCCAAGCAGAGTCCGATCACGGTGACGAGCCAAAGCGTCGCAGCGGTGGTGACGCCCTGGACCATGTTGCCTCGACGCAGGATCGCACCCCCGCCGATGAACCCCATGCCCGTGAGGATGCCGAGCGGCAGTCGCATGAGGTCGAGGCTGACGAACGAGTCGGCGGTTTTTCCCGCCATGGGCAATAGCAGGTTCATCTGGATCATGGCGACGGATGCGGCCAGGCAGACGAGTATTATGGTTCGGAGTCCGGCGGCCTGGCCGCGTTCGCTGCGGTCGATGCCGACCAGCGTACCCGCGATGACTGTCAGGACGAGCCGAAGGGCGATGTCGTCCCATTGCAAGGTGAGAGGCATGAGTCCCTCTTCGTAGGTCGAGTTCCCTCTGATCGGTTTCTCAGATCATAACACATCATGGAGTAGCATCTCAGGGGGCAGATGACGTCCTGGTGGTTGGGCGAATCCGACGGCAGGTACAACAACGTGATTCCTGACTGCGTCGCCAATCCCTGTGCCACGGTGCGGACAGGTTGCTTCTTGAAGACTCGCGAATCAAGTCGCGATCAACGGCCATTTCGCTCACCGGGCGATTGGCGTTCCACTCCCGCAGGCCCTCCAAACCGCCTTCTCGAAACGTTGAGCACGATCGCGGTGAATCGTCGAGGTCCGCCGCCCTTGCCGCGTGCCGACATGGGCATTCATGGACTGAACAGATGAGCCGTAAATTGTCTAGAAATGTCTAGAAAACGCGGAGTTCAAACAGCCAGAAACGCCCCGAGCGAGGACCGGAAGTGTTGGCAGCGCGTCGAGTTGGCTATCCATGGCCTGAGAAGCTGGCGCCGCAACTTGTCTAGAAAAGTTCGAGAAACGCTGAGTTCAGGCGGCCTTCAAGGTCACGAAGGCGGAAGGGGTCACCCACTCTCTGGTACCTGAAAAAACGTGGATGGCCCCCCAATGTCATGCCAACCCTCCCACGGATTGGAAACGGGGACGCGGCTAGAATCAATAACAAGTTGCGTCCCCGTTTCTGCTCCGTCCCCGTTTCTGCTCGCAGGTCGTCGGCATAGATGAGGACGATATTCGGCGAGTCGGCGGCCGCCGCCGAACCAAAGCGTAAGATCGCCAAGAGGGAGAGCACGGCTGCCAAGCGGGCGGGTCGGAGAGTCATTCGGATTGGCCCCGGTGATCGTGAACGAAGGCGGCATGAGGGTGCGTGGTCGCGGCATCTCATCATGGGCCGACTGGCCGGTCCGAGCAAGGCCCTGCTCCATGTTGTCGAGCGTGGCGACGATCCCCAGCGCTGGAATCGACACGCGCGGGGGCAGAGGGGTCACGGGGCAGAGGGGTCCGGGGCAGAGGAGTCACGGTCTAACCCCAATCGCACCACGCGCACGCTCGTCTCGTTGCCGGACCGGCGGAGTGCTGAACTTGCAGGCAGTCTTTCCCAGTGGCGGAAAAGGTCATAAGATACGTTTGGCTCACGAGAAGGGAGGAACCACGCCGTGGCAGAATCTGTCATCATCGATCGTGGCCGCGGACCGGAGATCGCCGGTACGCGCATCACGGTTTACGACATTGTCGATTACCTCGAAGAGGGATGGCACCCCACGGCTATCGCGGCGTTCTTCCGCATCAGCTCGCGCGAGGTTGACGCGGCACTTCGCTATATCGAGGAGCATCAGGAAGAAGTCCGCGCGGAATACCAGCGCATTCTCGCCCGAGCTGCCAAGGGAAATCCCCCGGAGCTCCAGTCTCAGCTCGACGCTGGCCACGCCAGGTTCCTGGAAAAGGTGCGAGAGCGAGCACGAGCAAACGGGCGAGGGGAGAGCGATGAAAGGAATCCTGGCTGACAACGACGTCCAAGGGATACTTACCGCGCTCGTCTCGATCTGGCTCTCGGAAACATGGCGCGATCTTTGGATCGAGCTCAATTGCTCGCTGGAGACCTTTCCCTCTCTCGATTTACCCCGAAACGCCTCGGACGCGGTCGTCTGGGAGGCTTGCCAGAACCACCAAATCGTCTTGATCACCGGCAACCGGAACGCCGAGAGCCCCGAGTCCCTGGAGGCGACCATCCGCAGCCTGAACCGGCCCGATAGCCTTCCTGTCTTCACCTTCTCGAATCCAAAACGCGTCTTGAAAGATCGAGGCTACGCGAATCTGGTCGCGGAGCGACTTCTGGACTATTTGATGAGCGTTCAAGACTACCGAGGAACCGGCCGCATCTACGTTCCTTGACAGGTCCGGGGCGGAAGCGAACTTGCAGGACCCGGATCGTGGTCCGGCCAATGGCTGTGCGGCCGATCAGCACGGGGCCGTCCCAGCGGAAGGGGAACGCCCGGACTCCGAAAAATCGGGGCTGGCCGTCAGAGGCGGGCTTCGACCCCACCACCTGGCTCGGTCGTCAACAGAGCTGTGGCAGTGACAGCTCTTTGCTATCAGAGCGTCTTCAAGTATTCCAGCAGATCGGCAAGCTCTCCCTCGGTCAGCTCGCCCAGGCCCGAGACGGCATCGGCGCTGTGGGGGCCGGCGAGGGCTTCGCGCAACGTCTTGGAGCGGCCGTCGTGAAGGTAGGGGTCCTTGTCGTAAAGGCCGCGCAGGGAGGGTGGGTTGTAGCCGCGGTAGGCATCGTCGGGCTCTTCGAGTCCCACCGTGTGGATCTTGCCATCGGTGAGCTCGGGACCACCGTGGCAGGTGTTGCACGCGGCCTTGGCGGAGCGATAGGCGACTTTGCCGCGCTCGGCTTCGGCGGATAATTGGCCGGAAGGATCTGTGTAAGGATTCCGGGGATACTCGAGCGTGTCAAGGTAGGCGATCAGGGCCTTGATGTCCTCGGACGAAGGCCGCGGGCCTTGCATGCTCTCGGTGAACGAATCGAGCATGGCATCCTCGAGGTCTGTCTGCCAGCCGTGCCAGGTCCAGGGACCGGTGTGCGTGACCCGGCGCAGGGTGGGCACTTTCTTGTGACTGCGCAGGTGCGCCGTGCTCAGGTCTTGGCGGCCGTCGTTGAGGGTGTCGAAGCTCAGGCCGTTGGTATGGCCGTCGCTGTGGCAGGTGTTGCAACTGTACCACTGGTTGAACGACCGCTCAGCCGCATGGAACAAGATCTCACCGCGGCGGGCGAGCGAGAGTGTGCTGGGGCCGCCGAGGGGGATTGTGCGGATGAGGCGGGCCGACTCGGCGTCGACCACCTGTACGGCATCGGCCAGATAGTTGGCGACGAAAAGCGTCTTGTCATCGGGCGCGAAGGCGAGCTCGGTGGGCCGTCCGCCCAGCGGCACGCGGCGATACCGGCCGTCGCCGCTCAGCAGTTCCGTGGGAAGCAGGTCGCGCGAGCCGTTGACCCGCCAGGGCAGGCGGCGGCCATCGGTACGGAAAATCATCACTTCATGAGTTCCCCCCAGGCTGACCGCCAGGAATTTGTTATTCCTGCTGACGGCCACGCCGTGGGCATCGGCCGCGGCCTTGCCGCGCGGGTCGAGCGAGAGGGTGGCGAACGAAGGCTCGGCCGTGTCGAGATCAACCCGCGTCAAACGCTGGCCCAGGACCCAGCCCAGGTCAATATTATTCGAGGTCGTCGCAAAGCCTCGGTTTTTCATGTTGGCGATGTAGCCGCGCTTGCCGTCGGAACTGATCGCGACCTGCCGTAGGTTGTCGCCTTCGATCGGGATGGTGCGGAAGACGCCGAGCGATTGAGTGGAAATGACCGAGGCTTCCTGAGATCGCGCGTTGCCGACGAGCAAGATCGAGCCGTCCGGTGACAGGGCAAGTCCTCGCGGCTCTCGGCCCACGGCCATGCGGGCGGAGACGCGCATCGTCTCGAGATCGACCCTTGCCACCTCGTTGGCCGCGCCCACGGCCACGAACGCCGTCTTGCCGCCCCGGTCAAGCACGACCCCGCGCGGTTCGGGACCGACCTTGACGCGGCCGGTGATGGTCATCCGGTCGTGATCGATCTTCAGCAGGGCGAGATCGTAGCCGAACCAGTGCGTGACGACCCCCCGCGTGCCGTCGCTCGAAATGGCCACCCCGGCGGGCTTATTGCCGGTCGCCAACTCATGGAGAACCTTTCCGCTCGCGGTATCGAGCAGCGATACCGAGCCGGCGGTCTGGTTGGCCACGAGCAAGCGAGAGCCGTCCAAGCTCAAGGCCAGCGCGATCGGCGAACGGTGCGGATCATCCT
The DNA here is from genome assembly GCA_019237095.1 of Planctomycetaceae bacterium. GTDB lineage: Bacteria > Planctomycetota > Planctomycetia > Isosphaerales > Isosphaeraceae > Aquisphaera. The sequence continues at coordinate 4,337 of JAFAHT010000066.1, read as the reverse complement.
TCGCGGCAGGCGAGGAAGAAGGTGCGACCTCGGCGCCGCTGAGCCTGGTCCAGAGCGAGGGAATCGCCGCGGCGACGATGATCGTGCTCAGAACACCCAGTGCCACGGCGGCTCTGGAGTAACGCCCTTGCGTGCTCATCAAGCAGACTCCCGGCGGTTGATTTCGATTTCCGTCTGAGCTTTTCGGGTGGGCGATCCCTGGGTCTTGAGCGCGGTCGATGGAGGGTTTCACATTCGATCGATGACTTCGATTCCAAGCAATTCGAGGCCGAATTTCAAGGTCTGCGCCGTGAGGTCGCAGATTGCGAGGCGGCTGTCACGCCGCGAGGTCGACTCGGCCTTGAGGACGGGACACTCCTCGAAGAAGGTGCTGAACGCGTTGGCCAGGTCAAACAGGTAGTCCGTCAGGATGTTGGGCTTGAGCTCGGCGGCGGCCAGCTCGAGGACTTCCGGCAAGCGCAGGATGCGCACGCCCAGCCCGCGTTCGGCCGGGTGGTTGAGCACGAGCTCCGGCGGCTGCTTGCGGAGGGTGCGGGGATCGATCTCGCCCTTGCTAAAGATGCTCTGAATGCGAGCGTAGGCGTATTGCAGATAGGTGGCCGTGTTGCCGTTCATGGCCAGCATCTTCTGCCAGTCGAAGACGTAGTCGCTGAGCCGGTTCTGGGAGAGGTCGGCATACTTGATGGCGCCCAGGCCAACGACCTCCGCCACCCTCGCCCGGGCTTCCTGGTCGAGGTCGGGGCTGTTCGCATCGACGACTTTGCGCGCTTCCGAGACGGCCTCGTCGAGCAGCGATTCCAGGCCGACGGCGTCGCCTTCTCGGGTCTTGAACGGCCTTCGGTCGGCGCCCAGGATCGTGCCGAAGGCGACGTGCTCGAGGTCGACCTGGTCGTACCCCCACCGCCGAGCGACCGCGAAGAGCTGCCGGAAATGGTCGCCCTGACGGTGATCGACCACGTAGAGAATCTGCTGGGGATTCCAGGTCGCGGCCCGGTACTTGATGGTCGCCAGGTCGGTCGTGCCGTAATTGAAAGCACCATCGCGCTTGCGGATGATGAATGGGGCAGAGGTCTCGGCGGTGAAGACGACAATTGCCCCCTCGCTCTCCTCGGCGATGCCTCTTGCCGAGACGTCTTCGACGACCGAGGCCAGCATCGGATCGTAGAAGCTTTCGCCCAGCTCGACATCGAACCGCACGCCCAGCCGGTCGTAGATCTTCCGCAGGGCCTGCAGGCAGTGCGGCATGAACTGGTTCCAGAGTGCACGATTTTCCGCGTCTCCGGCATGCAGCTTGGCGGTCTCGACCCGCGCGGCCACCTCGACGGACTGGTCGCCGGTCTTGATTCGATCCTGGGCCAGGCGGTACAGCCGGGCGAGCTCGGCCACGGGATCGGCGGCGAACGCGGCCTCATCCCTGGCGTTCTTCCAGCCCCAGAGGATCATCCCAAACTGCGATCCCCAGTCGCCCAGGTGGTTGTCGCGGATCACATGATGGCCCAGGGCCTTGAAGATCCGGGCCAGGCTGTTGCCGATCACGGTCGAGCGGATATGCCCCACGTGCATGGGCTTGGCGACGTTGGGCGAGGAAAAGTCGATCACAACCGTTCGCGGCTGCGCGGGAGGCACGATACCGGGAAAACTGGCACCGAGCAGATCGGCCAGGCTGCGCGCCATCCAGGCGTCGTGCAGCCGGACGTTCAGAAACCCAGGGCCAGCGATCTCGGGCGGGCCCGCCAGCGGTTCCAGATCAACGGCGTCAGCGACCTGGGAGGCCAGAACGCGGGGGTTGATTTTCAATGATTTGGCCAGGGCCATGCAGCCGTTGGCCTGGTAATCACCAAACTTCGGGTCATTCGTCGCGCGGACGGCGGACTTGAAGGCGTCGGCATCGCCGCCTTCCGGAGTCACCGCGCCGAAAGCGGTTCGTAAGCGTTCGAGAACATTCACGGCGAGCCCCATTCGAGCTTCGGAGGATCACCCCAAAGCTCCTCGAGCGCGTAATAGCTGCGGGATTCGCCGGAAAAAATGTGGACCACGAAATCGCCGTAGTCTATCAAGATCCAGCGACCTTCTTCCAATCCTTCCATGCCGAGCTTGTGCTCGCCGAGTTTCTTCATTTCGGCATCGATCTCGCTAGCGATGGCATGGCTCAAGCGCCGGGAGTTCGCCGTGGCGATCACGAAGAAATCGAGCAGGGGGGTCGCCCGGCGGAGGTCGAGAAGCACGATGTCCCTGGCCCCGTTGTCATCCGCAATCCGGGCCGCGATCCGGGCATGTGCGAGCGCGAGGTTGACCCGCTCCGGGTCGCTCCGATCGATGGCTTGTGTAGGTATGTCATCTTGCGCGGTTTTGATAGATCGGCCGCGGATGGATTTTGACCGTACTGAAGTCTCCGAAACCGGGGCAGGTTGCTTCATCGGCTGGATGTTTTCAGTCATTCATCGTTTCCGAAAAGTCGAACGTCAGCCGGCGGGAAGATCGACACTTTTCCTGGTTCACGAACAATTCTCATCCGGATGAAATCGACGTGTTAGACTCTCCTGGGGCACTCGGGTTCGATCGGCCGAAACTCGAGTTTACCCGAACGATGCCCGTCCTGACTATCGCAAGAGCAAGTTGGCCCGGTGGCATGTTCCGCCGGAATTGTCGATTGTTGGATTGTTGGAGAGGCTTGCAAGTCGAGCATCGCGACACAAGAATATTATTTAACCAATGAATCTGAGTCGAGCAAGGTCCTCAACGAAGGCCTATCCGAAGGCCGGATCCTCGAGACCCAGCTCAGCGCGCAGACGCTCGGGGACCCGGCCCTGCTCGGTCCATCCTCGCTCCCGGTAGTAGGCGACGATCATCGTCCGCAGGCGCGATCTTGACAGAAATGAGGCACCGGGCTGGGCAGGTGACTCGGTCAGGAGACGAGACGGCAGGGTGTCTTCGCCGGCGGTCCAGCCCGCGCGCTGATTGAGGCATTTGCGGGCATTGACGACGCGCTTCGCCACCGTCCCGAGCTCGAGGGCGGTGAACGGCCAGCCGGTAACCACGCTGAGCATCTGGGCCGCCTCGCCGTAGAAATCGGTAAACACGCCGCGAAGGAACTTGCAGAGGATGAGCGAGTCCATGACCGCCGCGCGGTCCTCGGTCTCGATCGCGGCCAGGGCGGAGTCCGGACCTCCTTGACGACGATCTGACCGGCTGGAGAAGTCGGCCTCGTAGGCACCCGAACGATTGTGGTCCGCGCCCCGGGTGCCCACCGCGAGGCCCAGCGCCATCGTGTGCAGACTGCGCGGGTCGTAGCCCGGCAGCTCCAGGCCCTTCACGTGAGGGGCCAGGGCAGGAGCGTCACCGCCGATGCGCTCGGCCGCCTCGCGGCTGCCCAGGGCCAGCAATTCGCCGACCACTCCGCGCCGGTTCAGAAGCGCCTCGATCGCCTCCAGCACGGCTTCTCCATCGCCAAACCGGAGGGGGCGACCCGAGCCCTCGAGCCGGCCACTGATCCAGCCGTTCTCGGCGCATTCCATCAGGAAGGCAATCGTCGCCCCGGTGGTGATGGTGTCGATTCCTGCCAGATCGCAAGCCTGCGCCGCGCGGAGGACGACGGCAGGATCGCTTACCCCACAGAGCGGGCCAAGAGCAAAAAGCGACTCGTATTCCAGCCGGACTCCGCGGCTTGAGCCGTCGGCGTAGATGTGCTCGCAACCGATGGTGCAGGAGGCGCACGAGTTGCGGGCGATCCGCCGCGCCGGCCCCAGCGCTTCGGCGGCAAGCCGTTCGGCGTCCTCGAAGGAACCGCTCTGGAAATTGCGCGTGGGCAGCGTCGCAAAGCGATTGAAGGTCAGCAGGTTCGCCACCGTGCCCAGCTCACGGTACTTTTCGGTCGCCGGGCCGAAAGAAAGGGCCGACAATCGTCGGGCCAGGGCGACCGTTCCCGGGGCATCGGCAAGGGGAGTTCGCGCCTGCCCGCGGACGGCGATGGCCTTGATGCGCTTGGATCCCAGGATCGCGCCCAGTCCGCCGCGCCCCGCGTGCCGCCCGTCGTGGCTGATGGTCGCGAACGGAATCAGGCGCTCGCCCGCCGGCCCGATCGCCGCCACTTGCCAGTCCGCCCCGTGACGGGCGCGGACCTGTTCTTCGGCTTGTCGCGCGGGCAGCCCCCAGAGCGACGCCGCCGGCTGCCAGATGACCCGGAGCGACCCATCCGTGTTGCCCTCGATGAAGACGATCGACGGCTCGGCACGTCGGCCCGTGATCGCGATCGCGTCGACCCCCGCCCGCTTCGCGGCCAGTGCGAAATGGGATGAAGAGAGAGCGTCGCAGATACGCCCGGTCAGGGGGCTGATGGC
>JAFAHT010000040.1 GCA_019237095.1 Planctomycetaceae bacterium | reverse complement strand
CCCAGCCTTGAAGCGGGTGATTAAAAAAAGGGCAGAGGAGAGCCCTCGGCACTTTATCACGATGCCGAGGACGCCGCTGCTTTGACAGAGACGAAGCGGATTTCCACCCTTTTGTTGAGGGCAGAGGCAACCCGCCTGAGCATCGCGAGGGAGTGGCCCTCATATTCCGCATCTTCGAGCCGACTGATGACCGACGTGGACGTCCCTACGAGCTTGGCAAGCCCGCTCTGAGTCAGCCCCGCTTTGGTACGAAGGTCGTAAAGCTTCCGGGCCACGTCGGCGTTGGCCAACTCGGCTTCGAAGGCTTCGGCCTTCGCCTTGTCATTGCCGACGTAGCGGTCATACGCAAACTCAAGGGCCTTGGAGGCGAATCGGCTTTTCCGTCCCATCGTGCGATTACTCCGGTTTGAACTACTCCGGTCGAAACGTGTGCTGCTCAGGGTTGGCTTCGAACCTCTTCTTTCGTTCAATTGCCTGGTCGATCTCGCCCGGGGGAACCCGCCGCTCCTTGGTCAGCCCGTGGGAGACGACCGCCGCCTCTTTGCCGTGGAAGAAGTAAAGGACGCGGTAGTTGATGCCCTGGAGCCCTATCCGCAACTCGTAAATCCCGTCCCGAAGCAGGTCCGCCTCGGGACGACGCATTTCGTGGCCCAACTCTTCGAGCCGCCCCAATCGGGCGAGGCACTTGACTCGAGCCTTGTCCGGCAGCCCATCAAGCCAATCCACGATGGGGACTATCCCGTCCTCTTCCTGATAGAAAATGATGTCTGTCGTGGGCATTCTGCCCCCCTCAGCCCCATCCGTGGCACGTTTCGATCACCGCTACGAATTTTCGCGAATTTGAGAAAATTGGTCAAGGCGTCCTGTAGCTCTCCAGGCCGCACGGCAAGAAGAACAGTCCATCCACTCAGTTTGCGGTGGCCTCCATGAAAAACTCATTGGACGCGACGCTTCACTTCGGTCACCATGACAGACAGCCGGCATGTTCTGGTCGCCACCAGCGGCCACAACGCTCATGTGCTATCGCTGATCGATCTGGAGAAGAACACCGGCCGACGATCGATGGGGTCGACCAACTCGAAGCAGGACAAGGGGACCGAGGAGGAGCCTGATCGTTCGCGGTGAACCACGAAGTTCAGAGGGTCCGATCCACGGCCGCGGCGATCCGGCGGCACTGATCCATGAGCTGCCCGAAGGCGGCCGGCGTGATCGACTGGGCGCCGTCGCTGACGGCGTGTTCTGGATCGTCGTGAACCTCAAGGATCAGGGCGTCGGCGCCGGCGGCGACGGCGGCCCGGGACATCGGGATGACCAGCTTCGATTTGCCGGTGCCATGCGACGGATCGACGACGACCGGCAAGTGACTCTTGTCGTGAAGATAGGGTACCGTGGCCAGCGGCAGGGTGAACCGGGTGTGGTCCTCGTAGGTGCGGATGCCCCGCTCGCAGAGCATGACGTTGGGATTGCCCCGATCGAGGATGTACTCGGCGGCAAGCAGGAACTCCTCCTGGGTCGCGCTCATCCCGCGCTTCAGGAGAGCCGGTTTACCCGAGTCGCCGACGGCCTGAAGCAACTGGTAGTTCTGCATGTTGCGGGCACCGATCTGGAGCACGTCGGCGTACTCGGCGACCATGGGGACATGTTCCGGCGCCATGACCTCGGTGACAATCGCCAATCCGGTTTCGGCCCGCGCGTTGGCCAGCATCTTCAGCCCCAGCTCCTTGTGGCCCTGAAAGCTGTAGGGGCTGGTCCGGGGCTTGAACGCGCCGCCCCGCAAACCGGTCGCGCCCAGATCCTTGAGCTCGCGGGCCAGGACCACGATCTGCTCTTCGCTCTCCACCGAACAGGGGCCAGCAATGACCGTCACCCTGGCGCCGCCGACCTCGAGGCCCCGGGCCTTGACAACGGTTCGTTCGCGCGTGAGCTCCGAAGAAGCACGCTTGTACGGGGCCATGATCGGCAGGACCTTCTCAACCCCCTCGCCTGGCTCGAGCACCTCGGTCAGCCCCGCCCGTTCCTGGCCAAGCGCCGCAATGACTGTCTGGTGCTTGCCGTGAATCACCTGGGGCGTCAGCCCCAATGCGGTGATGCGCTGCGCCATGTGATCGATCTGAGCGATCGTCGCATCTACTTTCATGACCACGATCACGGTCGTTTGCCCTCCCACAAGTTCGATGGCGTTCCTGGAATCCGGCTCTGACCTGGACACCGGGCTGGTACCAGTCACGCTGCCAACGATCGATTCGATCAATAGAACACGATCAACAAAAAAGCCCCGAAACCTGAAGGGCAGGTTCCGGGGCCTGGGTGTATGCTTGGAAAGTCGAGATGGGTCAGGTAGACACGCCGTCCTCAGCCCGGAAACCTGTTGAAGGCCTGGTAAACGCCCGGGACCACCACCAGCCTCGGTCGAAGGTCAAACCATGAAAAGTCGACGTCGCGTAACGGGACACCGAACACCCCTACTTCACCGAGCGATCCGTTGCAAGGAGCTCACACGAGATCAATCCGACCGGACCCGAAACCTGGAAGAATCGGGCCCGGTCGAACCAAACCGTAAGGTTATGGTCAAGAATGCGGCTGCCCGACAGGCAACCCGTCGGCTGCCGTCAGGCGAGCCGCCCCTGGTTATCACTACACACGCGATCACCTCCTTTCGTTCTAGCCACCCCGATCCCGCGGGGGTCCAGCCTCGGGCGGTTTCGGGCTCTAGTCCGTCGTGCCACGGTAGCACGACCCGAAAGTCGACCGAGCGTGTGTTCGGCTCGGAACGACATATTGAATTTAGCCAGCAAGCCATCCTGGATCAACAGGCAACTGCGGCAAAGAAAAAACGCGGCCACCCTCCTGGGACGAGCAGGGCCCACGTTCTTGCCGTTCACCTCTTGAGTGTCTCGATCTCCTCAAGAGCTTCGCGGCAGCGAGCCGCGACCTGCTGCAACCGGGAATCCGCGGAATCGCCGACACAAATTGCGATGATGGCGTGGTAGTACCAGAGCACCTCATCACGGCCGGCGTGGAACTCGTTCCACACCGGGCGCCCTTCGCGAAGGTCGATGTCGATCGAGATCAAGTTATGCAGCTTGTCCGCCAGGACGATGGCACGGGCCCCGGCCGGCGCTTCCCGCAGGGCGGCAAGGTGATCGCTCTTGCGGTCGATCCAGGGCCGTTTCCGCCCCTGGTCGTCTGTCTTTACCTCGGAACAATGTGCTACGAGCTCGGCCACGACGCGGCCGAACCGCTGCTCGACATCTGGCAGAGTCGCCGACGTGTCCTCGACCAGATCGTGTAGCAGCCCGGCAATGACCACATCCTCGTCAAAACCGGCTCGATCCAGAATCCAGGCCACGGCGACGACATGCTCCACATAGGGCACACCGCTACCTCGACGAAACTGGCCCTGATGACCGACCGCGGCGAAGCGAAAGGCCTGCTCGAGGCGGGAACTCATGAATGGTGCCAACGAGCTCAAGCGGAGGAATCCCTTGAAGGGCAGTCCGGGTTGACGGTTTCTGCCGATCGACTGGCCGGTCTTCGAAAAAAAGGAGCTCCCCTCCGCTGGGCCGAATCAGACAGAGGGGAGACATCCTGAGGATGATCAGTGATGAGGGTTCCGGCCCAGCGGCGATGGGCCGATGCGGATCAAGGCCTCGGTATCAGACTGCGGCGTTAACTTCGTGGAGATGGCGCCGGACTTGGCGGACAACCTCGCTCGCATGGGTCAGGAAGCCGATGTGCCCGGCGCCTTCGACGACTTCGAGCCGGGCGCCCGGAATCGACTCGGCAAGCAGCTTCTGCCGGGACGCCGGCACGATCGCGTCCTTGGACGCCGCAAGCACCAAGGTAGGAACATCGATCTGCCAGAGCCGGTCGGAAATGTCAAAAGTCTCAATCTGGGCCAGACGCCGAGCCATGATGCTCTGGTCGGTCTCCCAGATTCGTTCGACCACAAAGTCCGCCAGAGGTCCCGGCTCGGGCTTGGCTCCGTGCAGGAGATTGAAGAACTGATTCACGAACTGGTTGTCCGCCGGCAAGGGGAACCGCTCCAGCACTCTGCGGGCGATGGAGGACCCGATCGTGCTCCCGAACTTGGCGTCAGCCCCCTGCACGATGAGCGCACCAAGGCTCGAGGGATGCTCAACCGCCAGTTCCAAAGCGATGGCGCCTCCAAAGGAAACGCCGAAAACTGCTGGATGCTCCAGACCCAACTGCTCAATCAGTGAGGCGAGGTCGTCGGCATACCCGGCGATGTCCCAGACATCACTCTGCTGTCCACCAAAACCGGGCGAGGGAAAATTATCGCCTCTCAAACCGTAAGTAATCACCTCGAAGCGACGTGCCAGGCGACGTGCCAGAGGAAGAAGAAGCCGCCAGCTTCCCGCCAAGCCGGGCACAAGGACCAGCGGCTGGCCTTTGCCCATACGGATAACGTCCACGAGCTCGCCCCCAAGCCGTGCACGAGAGCGCCGCCCCTCCTCGGGCACGGGAAGCGCCATCGACCATGTGCTCTGCCACTTCGCTGCTAACCTCATGTTGTTTCCTCAGAGAGAGCCCGCCAATCCGGTTTCTTCCTGGTGCTATCCTGGCTGTTGCGGCTGCCCGGTCTGCCGTGCCATAGTCGTGGTGGGCGGAACCACACTCAAAGATTTACGTAGAGCAGTTAACATGCCGCTCGATGAAAGCGATCTCATCAAGCGTCCTCGAACCGTCCAAACACCGTTTGGTAAAGAGAGAAAGTTTGCCCACACGCGAGGCGGCGACCTTGTGTCGGGCGCCGAAAAATCGATAACGAGCGCCATTTACGAAAGAATTCGGTCAATTCTTTTTATCCAAACTACCCAAACTATCCATACGTCAACAGATTTGTCCGAGCCATGAAGGAAACAGGAAAACTTTTGGTGAGGGTGAGACCCGATCCTGGAACCTTGTGGGGGGTTTTCTCGAAACGTGGTCGCCAACGAAGGAGCGGCGCCGTTAACGAAACTTCGATAACGAAACTCTTGCCTTTCGGCGCTGAATCGCTAAGTTGGACAGGGGATCGGCCGGCGATCGAGCGCCGCGTCCTGCCCCGCTCACCCTGATCAAACTGTTTGGCGGCGCACCCCTGAACGGCATCGCTTGATGGCTTCGATGGACAAACATCCCCTAGAAAATGTGGGCCCTGGAAAGCCGATCGTACCGGCACATCCAGGATTTGTTTCCACACCGCTGCGAGTCAAATGGCGAGGGGGCGAGCCTTTGCATGCCACCCTCGGCACGTCCTGGGGCCGGACCTGGCTGCGAAGGCTCGGTCTGGCCTGCTCCGGCGTGGTATTTTTTTACTCCGTCATGGTGTTGATGCAGGTCGCATGGATGGGCACGATAGGCGTGCGCTGTCTGTTCGGAACCGACGTTGAGGAAGAGGTCCCGGCAGATTTTCTCTGGTCCCCCACCGGGAACGTCGAGGGTGGTGCTAAGGAGACCGACGCCGCGCCGGCTGCGGAGGCGGTGGTCGATCGGCCTCACATTGGCGATGCGTTGCTCTCGATCGGACCGATCGTCCTGCGACAAGGGTCCTATTCCGACTACATCCAGGCCTTGCGTGGGTTGAGCGACCAGGTTGGCCGCACCGTCAAGGTGACCTGGAAAGACTCGAGGTCTCAGGAGATTCATGCGGCGCAAGCCGTGGTCCGGTATCCGCCGACCCGATCTTACGTGTTGTCGGGCGTTTGGTTCTTGCAAGAACTGTTGATTTTCGGGGTAGGCGCACGCGTTTTCTGGAAGCGGCCCGGCGACGTTTCCGCCCTGCTCTTCTTCGTGCTTTGTCTAGTGACAGTCGGCGCCTACATGGGCGGCTACCACTGGACTGAGATCGTGGTTCGCCCTGCCTTGATCTACCCCTTCGTGTTCTTCGCTCTTCTGGTACCGGTGGTCAACTTGCACTTCTTCCTGGTCTTCCCCAGGCGGAACCCCGTGTTACTGCGTCATCGCCTCCGGGTTCTGATCGTGCTCTACGGGATTCCCGTGCTCTTCCTGGCTGCCATCTGGGGCAGCATGTTCATGTCACATTGGTTCCGGCTCTACGACAGCGGGGTCCGAACGATGGCGGCGGAGCGGGTCATCCGGGGCCTGGCACTCTGGTACATCGCGTTCGCGACGCTGATCTTCGTTCTCTGTATTCCCTGCCTGTTCTTGAGCCATCGCCGGGCCCGCACCCGGGCGGAGAAGAACCAGGTCAAGTGGATCTTGCTGGCGTCGCTCATCGCCTCTGTGCTGATTGGTTACTTGCTCTGGCAAGCCTGCCACGACACGGCGAACCTGGGCCGCGACAGCGCCGCCTGGCCGATGGCGGGGGTCTCCTTACTCTACTCGATCGCCTACGCCTTCAGCATTACCCGGTACAAGCTGATGCAGGTCGAGGAGATCATCAACCGCAGTGTGGTTTACTTCGCGCTCAGCGTGACCGCCGGTCTGACCTACTCGGCCGTGCTCCTGGCCAGCGGCTGGTTGATCGGGGATCGCCTGCACTCGACCAAGACCAATCCGACCTCGTGGGGGGCGATGGTGGCCGCCCTCTCGGTGATCGTCGTTCTCATTCTTTCGGAGGTGGCTCGAGGTGGGTTCCAGCGGGTGATCGACCGCCAGTTCTTTCGCGAGAAGTACAAGTTCGACCAGGCCATGCAGAAGATGAGAGTGGCGGTCGGCAGCCTGGTCGACCGGATCACGCTGGGCAAACGGCTGCTGGAAGGGGCAGTGGAGGTCTTGCGGGTCGAGTGGGGAGCGCTGTATCTCTGCGAGCCCTCGGAAAAGGCATTTCACCTTGTGGTCTGTCACGGGCCCACGCCCGACCTGCAAACCCTGGCCATGGACAATCCCCTGGTAGTTCAGCTCCAGCAGACCCCGACGGCGCGGCTCTCCCATGCGCTGGCGGCGGGTGCGAGCTCCGATCCCGCGACCGACGCCATGATCGCCCTGGGGGGTGAAGCGGCCAGCGCCGTGGGGAGCAGCGGCCAGCTCGCGGGCTTGCTGATCCTGGGACCCAAGCGAAGCGGCATGCCATTCGAGGACGAGGAGATGGCTTTCCTGGGAGCGCTCAGCTCGGTGGCGACTCTGGCGCTGCACTCGGCCGGTATCCAGCAAACGCTGGAGACCTTGAACCACGAGCTGCGCGACAAGGTCGAGAAGATCGCCGAGCAACGGCGGCGAATCTTGATCCTTCAAGAGCAGCTTCGAGACCGGGCCGAGCGCGATCGGGACGGTCTGATCCACACCGGCATCGGGCCCTCGGCGCTGACCGAGGAAAACGCCCAGGACAACCCGGACGACGCCGTCTTCGATCAGATCAAGGGCTCGAGTCCGGCGATCCGGGCGATGATCGCGATGGCCAGGAAGGTCGCAGCCAGCCCCTCGGCAGTCCTGATCCGAGGGGAGAGCGGAACGGGCAAAGAGCTCCTGGCCGCCGCCATCCACGCCGCCAGTCCCCGCGCGGCACACCCTTTCGTCAAGGTACATTGCGCGGCACTCTCACAGAACTTGCTCGAGAGCGAGCTGTTCGGCCACGTCAAGGGAGCGTTCACCGGCGCCGACCGCGACCGCGTGGGCCGCTTCGAGCAAGCCAACGGCGGGACCCTCTTCCTGGACGAGATCGGCGACATCAACCTCGAGGTCCAGACCAAGCTCCTCCGGGTGCTCCAGGAGATGTCGTTCGAGCGCGTTGGCAGCTCAATACCGACCAGGGTCGATGTCCGGATCGTGGCCGCCACTCATCAAGACCTTGAAGCCCTGATCGAGGCAGGGCGATTCCGTGAGGATCTTTATTACCGGCTCAACGTGATCCCCATGCAAACGCCAGCACTCCGCCAGCGCCGCGAGGACATCTTCGAGCTGGCCCTCTTTTTCGTCAACGAGCACGCGGAGCGGACCGGAAAACTCCTGACGCACATCGAGCCCGAGGCCGTCGAGATGCTGATGGCCTACGACTGGCCGGGCAATTGTCGCGAGCTCGAGAACGTGATCGAGCGCGCGGTGATTCTCGCCGACGGTCCCGCCTTGACGATCGACGATCTGCCTCCGGACGTACGTCTGCCCGGGCGGCGGCGATTCCGTCCGCGGATCGCCGTGGCGGCGGGGCCCCTCGCCGCGGACAATGTGGCGGCGGGGTCGTCAGCCGCTGCCGGGTCCACGTCCGCACCGGCTCGTTACCAGACACGTAGCCGACCGCGTGGATCGGAACCTGTCAGGGACGAAGGCGGTGAAGAATGGAATAGTGAATACCTGGCCTATGAACGACATCGGCTGGTTGAGGCTCTGAATGAGGCTGGGGGCAACAAGAGCGTGGCGTCGCGGTTGCTCGCGATGCCGCGCAGCACCTTTTGCAGCAAGCTCAAGAAGCACGGGATTATCTGAAACCAGGGCCGGGACGCCGTCAAATTACTTCGACGACCCATCCTTGGCCAGGGTCATGCTCGTGATCGTGTCGGTCGACTGTTCGAGCTCTTGCCCCATCACCGAGAGGGACATCTGCAGCTTGTCGTTCACCCGGGAGGAAACGACCCGACCGGCCTGGGGATCGAACGCGAACTCGCCCGTGCCTTTCTGAGAAGTAATCTTCACCGCGACGTTGCTGTCGGCAGCCGGCTCCAGAGTCACCTTGGTGTCCAGCAAGACCTGGACCAGGTCAGGACCCTTGGGGGAAGGTCCATCGAAGGTGTAGGTCTTGTCCATCACCATGGTGCCTAGCATTGGGACGGGGACTTTCGCCTGCTGCGTCCAGCTCTTTCCATTTTCTAACGGCCCCTCTGCCAAGGTCAGGCTCGACTGGCTGATCAGGTTCTTCATGCCTTCCTCGGAGAACATGCCGCTCGCGTTGGCCGCCGGACCCGCCTGGCGAAGCGAGTCGAGCAGCTTCTGTGGCACCTTGATTTCGCTGAGCTCGCCCCGCCCGTTCATCTTGAAGGTGAATTCCGCACCCACAAGCGCCTTGAGCATCGGGGTCAGCAGCGATGCGATCTGTCCTTCGGGGGCCTTGCCCGCCTGCGAGTCAAACTCGAAGGAATTGCCGGGACCCTCGAGCTTGGTCCGAACCCTGTCGATCGTTTGGCTCAGCTCGGCCACACCATCGCCGGCAACGTTCTTGACGCTCCAGTGCAGATCAACCGTCTGGTGGAGGCTGGTCTTGAATTCCTGCCCCATCGCCTTCATTCCCTGCGTTGTTTCCTGCACCATCGTGTACCGTAAGGTCTCTCCGGGTTTGAACTTCCAACGCAGGGTCTCGGCTCCATGCGTGGGCTGCGCCGCGGCAACTCCGAGAGTGGCGGCCAGCGCCGACAGCACGATCCGTAGGAGAATCGCTCTTGGGCACACCGGCCAACGAAGGTTCAGTTTTTCAACCATCATCCGCTTCATCGGTTCGATCCTTTCATAGACAATCTCTCAGGCGGTCGATCGCACGCGGGCAAATCACCTCGGGTCCGTGGGGACGACCAAGCAAGTGGCGTTCCGACGAGTCGCTGCAGATGCAGATGCATGATCAAGTCGAATGTCGACACCGTAACGGGTGCAGACCATTTTCCCAGCATAGTCGGTTCAGCCGGCAAATTCACCACGGTCCAGCTCAATCATCAATGTTGGCATCAGGATCGAGGGGATGGATCGGGTTGATCGGTCCACCGCGGTAATGATATCGCAAGAGGTAGAACATCAGCGCAAAATCGTAGAGAGAATGAGTCACCATCACCGTTAGCAGATTCCCTGTAAGCACGAAGGCCCCTCCCAAATAGAGCCCCACGACCGCAGCAACGACGATGTAAGGCATCGAAATTGGATGCAGCAGGCCGAAGAGCAGACTGGCGGCCAAGAGGCCCCAGCCGATCCCCAGCCAGGCTTCCAGCGAACTCTGGAGCACCCCACGGAAGAGCATCTCTTCTCCGACACCCGCAGACAGGGCGATCAAGGCCATGTCCGACCAGGAACTTCCGGCCAGCAAAGGGATAAATTCGTCCTCGCAGAACGTCTTGATTTGCCTCAGCGGGCCGACCGGCCAGCGGAGGGTGAGCAGGAAGAGGAGAACCAAGGGTACGGCCGCCAAAACTCCCCAGAGTGCATCCGTTGCGGTCCAGCCAAACTGTGCCAGAGGATTATGCCCCAACCACCATCCCAGGAATAAAGACAGAGGGGCCAGTCCACCTTCGAAGAAGACGGCGAACATGATGATCACGTCGCGACCCGGTTGATCGTCTTCGTTCTCGTTTTCCAAGAGAACCTCCCGATCCTCGACGGGGCTGGGTCGCTCCATAATCGACTCCTGGTAGGGAGAGCGGCGATTCCTGGATCGATGGAATCGGGCGCGAGTCGTGATTCAGCGCATTCAATGAAGCTAGCGGGTGGAAGAGTGATTGTCGATGCTTAATCGCTCGGACAATCGATCGATCAATCGAACAGGTTTTCTCCACCAAACGCGGCCCCTGGCTAGCCATCGTTACCCGAGATCAATACCAGGGCCGATTCGCCCGAAGTCACCGTTGGAACTGCGGTTTGTCATGGGCCGCGTTCTCGGCAACATCAATCAGGGTCCGCCCCACCTGAAGGGTGGCGCGTGCGTCAGAAGGGTAGTCCTTGATCCGATCGCTGGTTCGCGCCAGCGTCAGGGGCCAGGTGGGGTGGCTGGAGGCGGCGTCGATCCGCGTTGCATGATCATCCGGTGATTGGTGCGTCAGGGCGAATTCGCATCCTCTCCTCCGGTCACTGGCTGATGATCTTCTTGACTCGCGTCTCTGCCAGGCTGACCCGGCGTGGCTGGATGATCCCGTTGTGGCGGACAACGTAAAGAACGGCGCCCTGAGTCTGGACAGCCTCAGGCTGGCGCAGCACATAGAGGATATTGTCCGGCCGGACCGTCTCCCAGTGGCGTGTACCCACATTCATCCCAACCAGGATATCACCTTTCTGGATGGCGGCCTGGGCCGCGGGACTGCCGGGCAGAACGGCCTCGATGTACAGGCCGCCCCGGAGCTTGGGCGAGACCGCCGAGACCCACTCGGTTGAGACCGGCATCGTCTTCAGGCCGAGAATCTCCCAGACCAGGTCGCCAGGCTCGCTGCTGGCCAACACGCTCATTCCCCGGGGGAGAGGCTTCACGTCCAGCGCCAAGGACTGATCGGCTCCACCCCTGCGAATCAGCAGGTTTGTCGGTCGGCCGGGGCGAGAATCCAGTAGCCCTCGTTCCACGTCGAGCATGCTGGCGACGGCCAGTTCACCCACCCGCACCACCTCATCACCGGTCTTGAACCCTGCCGCGGCACTCGGGCTTCCCGGCTGCACCTCCGTGACCACCACGGTCCGCTGCGTCCCGCGCAGCAGATCGTCGACGACAAGGCCATGCCATGTGGAGGCAATCCGCCGGGTGCTCAGCATCTCGGCGGCGACCCGTTTGACCTCGTCGACGGGCAAGGCAAAGCCGATTCCCTGGGCCCCGGCGCGAACTGCCACGTTGATGCCGATCAACTCGCCGTTGATATTGATGAGCGGTCCCCCTGAGTTTCCGGGGTTGATACTGGCATCGGTCTGGATCAGGTTGCGATAGACCTGATCGTCCGAGAGCGTCACATCGCGATGCAATGCACTGATGATTCCGACCGAAACCGTGTTCTCGTAGCCAAACGCGTTGCCGATCGTGATGACGGTTTCTCCGACCATCAGGTCTGCTGAGGTGCCGATCGTTATTGTTCGCAACGGCCGTGCCGGTTCAATTTTCAACAGAGCCAGGTCCATCACGGGGTCGTACTGCAGCACACGCGCGGAATAGGTCGTACCGTCGGCGAGCTGGACCTCAATTCCTTGAACCTTGTCGACCACGTGGTGGTTGGTCAGGATGTAACCGCGGGAATCGACGATGACCCCGCTTCCCATGCCGCTGATCCGAGGTCGCTGGTTCTCCTCGGCGGAGAAAGGCCACCGGCTGTTCGATGCCGCTTTCTTCTCGCTGGAGATACTCACCACGCACGACTGCGTCTTATCCACCGCGTCCACGATGGCCGTACGCCTGCCCGTGGCCACCGTGCCGGGACCGGCCACAACCGGTGCTGACCCTAATGTGACCGCCGCCACGCACAGACTCAGTGCGAACGTCCCCAGAAATCCCTCTCTGCGTCGCAACAAGGGCATAGGCACGGCGTCGTCCCCACTGCGTTAGACCGAGGCTGTTCCTAAGGTCATCCCAACCTCCGAGACCGGTTCGGACACCGGCATCTCGTCGGTGGTGCTCGTCCTTGCCTGGTTTTGGATCGGTTCCCTCTCTTCCCGGCTTGAACCTTGTCATATCGAAAACCCCCAGCTTTCCCGAACACCGTTATAATCCGCAACTTCGTCACAGACTGCCCAGGATTTCCAGTCGCCGCAGAAGCGCATCAATTCCCGATCGCGATCCGGCACTGGAATGGTGTGCCCGGGTTGACGCAGGCATGACTCAGTGGCCACAACAATACAGGGGGCCGAAGGTTTCACAACCTTGACCCGGACATGCGCGAACCGAGCTCGGCAATGCGACGTCAACTCGCCACTGCCGTAGACCAGACAGCGGAGGCAAGCGGGTTAATGGCGGAGAAATCAGCACGTCGGCAAAGGCTCGAACAGAGTTTGGCGGAGGATCCTGGCGACACGTTTCTACGGTACGGTCTGGCGATGCAGTGCCTGCGCGAGGGAGATGTGGACGAGGGACGCGAACGGCTTCGGTCCCTGATTGTGGATCATCCCGACGATCAGATTGTCGCCTACCAGCAACTGGGGCAATCGTATGCCGAGACGGGCGAAACGGAAGCGGCCATGACCGTGCTCCAAACCGGGATCGTCAAGGCGCGGGCACGCGGGGACTGGCATGCAGCTTCGGAGATGGAGCAACTGGTCAATTCGCTGCAGTGACCGATCCGGAAGCAGGCCGTGCGGTTTCCTGAAGCCACGGGGTGATTCCTCGATCTCCGGAAGTGACGTGGTCGGTCGCAGGAGCCACGACCTTGATCCTTGGGCAGGGGAGCAGGCAGCGTGATACCACCGTCAGGCAGTAGCTTAGGAAGTTCGGCCGAATTGTCGGGGTCCTCGTCGCAGGCACACGTGTCGCCCGACGGGTTGGTCGCTGGCACTCACGCCTTATTTACTTTTCCCAATCGTGTCATCTTCGGTAACGGGGCGAGGGCTTCGCTGGCGGCCGAGCTGAACCGGCTGCGAATCACGCGGCCGTTGATCGTGACCGACGCCGGGCTGGTGGCCTCGGGTCTGGTTGCCGAGGTCACAGCTTCGATCAAGCCAGCAGTCCTTTTCCAGGGCGTACAGGGCAACCCGACGGAAGCGGATGTCCTGACCGGCCTTGAGCAGTACAACACCAATCGTTGTGACGGTCTGATCGGTCTGGGAGGAGGAAGCTCGGTCGACGCCGCCAAGGCGATTCGCCTTCTTGTCACTCATCCCGGCCGTCTTGCTGATTATGATTACACGCAGGGTGGGCTCGATCGGATCACGTCCAACCTTCCGCCCTTGTTGGCCGTTCCGACGACCGCGGGCACCGGCAGCGAAGCAGGCCGAGGGACGCTGATCCAGCTTCCCCAGACCGGACGCAAGACGATCGCCTTGAGTCCTCATCTGCTGCCCAGCACGGCAATTTGCGATCCGGAATTGACCCTGGAACTCCCAGCCGTCATGACCGCAGGAACCGGCATGGACGCCCTGAGCCATTGCGTGGAGAGCTTTCTCGCGACCACGTTTCATCCGATTTGCGACGGGATCGCCGTCGAGGGGCTGCGCTACGTCTTCAAAGGGCTCGAGACGGCTGTGCGTGAGGGAACCAACCTGGAAGCAAGATCGGCCATGATGGCCGGGGCCTTGCTCGGAGGGATCAGCTTTCACAAAGGCCTGGGGGTTGTACACTCGCTCTCCCACGCCCTCGGGTCCGAGGGCCGGGTGCATCATGGAACGCTCAATGCGATCCTCCTGCCGCACGCCCTGCGATTCAATCGCGAGGTGGCCGAATTCCGCCTGAGCGAGCTGTCGACACGGGTCGGCCTGGGCCGGGGCGGCGACGGCGCCGGACATCTGATCACCCTGATCGAACTCGTGCTTGCCCGGCTGCCTCTCCCCCGCCGTCTCGGCGCCCTCGACGCGTTGCGCCGCGACAGCATCGCCGAATACGCTCGCCTCGCAATGCTCGACCATTGCCACCGCACCAACCCCCGCCCTTGCACCCAGACGGACATGGAAATCCTGCTGGAAAGGGCGTGGTGACGGACCAGGCTCAGCCCGTTAAATTACCAGTATCGTCGACAGATCGCGCATGATCCTGGGGTGACCGTGGAGGCTGGGAGGGGAAGCGACGATGATCTCCGGGAAGAAACTGCAGCTCTTGTGCTGGGGTCTGCTGCTCGCTGGCGCGTCGGTCGCGCCCGTGCCACAAGGACAGGAAGCCCGCAAGCAACCTCGGCTGGCCGAAGCCCGCTACAACGCGGCGCTCCAGCAGTTCGACCTGATCTGGCAGTATTACCAACAGTCCCGGGTCGAGTCCTTTGATGTCTACGTCTGGTCCCGACTGCTCATGGACGCAAGCAAGGGGCTCAGCGACAGGCCAGACAAGCGGATCGCCGCCTACGAGGAGCATCTGGACCGGATGAAGAAGCTCGAGACGCTGATCAAGAAGGTCCGGCGGCTTGGCTTTGGGCGATCGAGCGACGTCGGCGCCTCCGAGTATTACCGGATCGAAGCGGAGTGCTGGCTGGCCGAGGCAAAATCGCAGTGACTGGTGACCAGATCGTCAGCGGTCAACCCGTCTCTTTCACTGGCGGCGAGGCCAGCCTGTCGGCGAGGTGATGACAAGGAAGGCCGTGGATCTTTCCGTGATACCCACCGCCGTGACGAATCTGCAAGCCGCGGAGAACTCTCCGCGCATCACCGTCGCGATCCCTTGCTTCAACGAAGCCGCGGCGATAGGGACGGTGATCGCGCAGTTCCGCACCGCTCTGCCCGGCGCGGAGATCGTGGTCTTCGACAACAACTCGACCGACGGTACGTCGAATGTCGCCCGGGAACAGGGCGTGCGCGTGGAAATCGTCGCCGAGCAAGGCAAGGGACACGTTGTCCGCGCGGCGTTCGCCCTGCTTGGCGACCGGGACGTCGTTCTTCTTGTGGACGGAGACGGTACGTACCCGGCTGAGGCCGCGCCGCTTCTGGTCGCTTCAGTGCTCGATGAAGCGGCCGACATGGTCGTGGGCGGCCGCCGGCCGGAGGTCGGAGCCGGCGCCATGTCGCCAGTTCGGGGCCTGGGAAACCTGCTGATTGGTTCGGCCTTTCGCCTCTTGATCGGCAAGGGAACCGGCGATCTGCTCTCGGGCTACCGAGCGTTCTCCCCGATGTTTCTCCGAACCGTTTCGCTGCGCTCCGAGGGTTTCGAGATCGAGACCGAGCTTGCCATCGAGGCCGTGACCAGAAAGTTGCGAACGCTCGAGGTATCCGTCCCTTACCGGCCGCGAATCGCCGGCACGGTCAGCAAGCTGCGGGCGTTCCACGACGGCCGGCGAATCCTCAAGACCATCATCGTGCAGGGCCTGCGCCGCGACCCGGCGCGGGTGATCCTGGTCTACTGCGCCGGAATCTCTTCCTTCCTCTACGTCGGCTGGGTGCTCGATCGGTTCTGGAACTTCCCCTGGATCGAGGTGCTCTGGCTCGTCCTGCTCGTGCTCGGCTTCGTCAGTCTCACCGTCGCGACTGCCCGGGTTCACCGTAAGCCAAGGGGAGCGCCACGACAGCCTGAGCGCGTCAATCAGTAATCGCTCCGGCTCGAGAAACGCGAAGCTCGCGGCGTCTCCGGCATCCCCGGCTTGTCGGCATCTCTTGCGTGGAGTACGCACCGCCCGCAAAATCTGCATTCTCACTGCGACTGGACGGCAAGCTTCCGAGCGTAGCGGTTGAGATGGCGGGGGTCGCGATTTCTTGAGGAATACTGTGGAGAATGGAGCTACTTTTCTTGTACCGAGGTTGTATCGCGCTTCTCGATCGCTCGCGACCCTCGGCAGGATTCTCACACCCCGGTCTTCAGCAGGTGCTCGAACTGGTGCTTTTCGAATCCGGCCGGCGAGCGGTCATTCCAGATCAAGAGCAGGACAGGCACGCCGGAAATCCTTGACGCGCCCAACGAATGCCGGAGTGGATCATGCCATGGTTTGTCTTCGAGATGCTCGGAGAGCATCTCGGCCTTGTGTGCAGGGAAGGGAGACGTGAACCGAAGCAGTTCTGGAAGCAGGGAGCGAACCGGACAGATCGACGCACTTGCAGACTCTGCTGCGACCACGTCGAGGAGCGGACCCTCATGTCCGTTATCCCCGGGTACGACTATGTTCTCTACGGGTCTAGCTGGCCGAACCCCAGTCATATCACCTACAGTATTGCCCCTGATGGGGTCTTCTGGGACCACGGAATCAATAACCTGAACGCGACCTTCAATGCCAAGTTCGAGACCAGCGGCATCTGGGAGCGGCAAATTGCGCTCGCCCTGGCGACCTGGGAGTCCGTGGCCAATATCAACATCGTTCCGGTTTCCGATGGACCTTACGACTACAACACGCCTGGGCTGGCTCAGGGAGACCCGCGATTTGGTGACATTCGCTTCGGTGGCTATACATTTCCCGACACCACGATCACCCTGGCACAGACTTGTTTTCCACCCCCGAATGGCTCAACGGCCGCGGGAGACGTCGAGATCAACACGGCGATGAATTTCAACATCGGCTCGGCTTATGATTTATACAGTGTTGTTCTGCACGAGACGGGCCACTCGCTGGGGTTGGGTGAAGCTCCAAACCCAACGGAAGTGATGGCCATCGACTATGGAGGCCTTCGAACCGGCCTGGAACCCGGCGACATTGCGGGAATTCAGGCGATCTACGGGGCAAGAACGCTCGACAGATTCCAATCCCAAGGGATTGGCGTCGGATTTGGCGATCCGATCGACCTCTCCAAGAATCTGGCGGCCTCCAATCACGCGGTCATTTCGGGGGACTCGCTATCCAGCATCGGCAGCACTGAGTATTATTCTTTCGTGGCGCCGAGCTACGCCTCGGGAGCTCTCCAGGTGACGGCGGCCGCCAGCAACATCAGCATGCTCAGTCCCCAGGTCAGCATCTACAACGCCTCCGGGACCCTTCTGGCCCAGGCGAGCAACCCCTCGGCCTGGAGCGACAACGTGACGGCGAGTGTTCCAGCCGTCGTGCCAGGCCAGCGCTATTACATGGCCGTGACGGGCGACACGCATACTTACTTCGATGTGGGTGCCTACCAGCTCGTCGTCTCATTGCCGCAGAGCTCACCCCCGACCTCACCTGCGCCAACTCCACCCGCTGTGGTGCCGACGCGTACTCCCACTCCCACGCCTCAACCTCCCCCGACCGTCTCGCCGCGGCCTCCGGCGACGAATACCAGTCCACAAACGGCGTCCCGCCTTGGTCGGGTCACGCAGACGACCCTTGCAAATCTCGGCTTCAACTCGGGATCGACCGTCGAATACTTCGATTTTCAAAGTGGTGAGGCTGGAGCCTACCAGATCAACGCTGCGGGAGCTTCGATTCAGGTGTTCAACGCTCGAGGAAGGTTGATTGCCCAGGGCACGAACCAGGTGAACGTTTCCAATTCCCGGGCGGGGACTGCCTTCTACCTCAAGCTCAGGCCGGCAACCAGTCCTCCCGTGACGAGTTACAGCCTGTCGATCAGCCTCGGGTCTCTACTGGCGACCGTTCGCAAGACGACGCGACCTCGCTAGCTGTAGACGGTCTGGATCATGAAGCGAATGCCTCTCGGAAAGCCAATCAGTGCCGCCGGATCTGGATGTTGATGGGCTGGGCGCCCGCGACCTGACTGGCAACGACCAGATGCCCGGCCGGCGTCGAGGAGGGCCCGATGTTCGACTGACCGTTCCAGGTTGCCGACTGCGAGATCGACTGGCCCGGCTCGAGCGTTCTCATGAGGATAAACATGGGCTGAACTCCCGCGTTCGAGGCCCAGACCCTGCGGCCGTTGTGGGTCACGAAAAAGCCGGCGAGGCCGGGCCCTGACTCCACGGTGATGTCCTGCTGACTGGTGTTCGTCTCTGTCAAAGTCATCACCACCGGCTGGCCCCGCCGGTAGACCTGGTGATCCGTGGACAATTTCACAACCAGGCCCTGGCTCAAGGGGGCAATCATGGGTGGAGAAACTGGTGCGAGCGGGGTCGCAATCGCGGCTAGCAGGACCTTTCGCTCCAGCGTTTCCAGCACGAGACCTCGAGAGCGTCTCATTCTCGGATTCCTTTCCGGCTCCTGGCCTACGATTGCTTCCTGCAACGTCTTGACGAGAGCTCCTTTTGCACTCTCTATAGGCTTTTTCAAGAATCGCGTCCAGAAGAACCATCACGGGTCCATGCGGGACTGAAGGATCGAGTCGCGCGCCTACTGCTTGGATCAACCACGAAATACACGAAACACACGAAAAAAGGGAAAAAGGCATGGTCGCATGCCGATCAGGGAAATGCTTGGAGGGTCGTCGACCGGGATATGGATTTCTCGATCGATGGATCTCTTCCGATGATTCCATGGATTCCGGCTTTGCCGTAGGGGCTGATCCCCTGCGTGTGTTTCGTGTATTCAATCCGTTTCTCCCCACCCGCCACCGCTCAACCGTTGTCCATTCTCTCGTGGCCGGAGGCGCCCAAAGCCAGTGGCTTCAGGTGTGCCTGCCCGATGGGCGTAAGGCGCAATGCCTGTTCTCTCCTTATCCGGATGAACTCGGAGGACTCTAGCGCGAACTTCGGCAACGGCTGGACTTGACCGGCGTGCTTCTGGGGGTATTCCAATGTGCATTTCAGGATGAACCAGGCGACCGGATTGATGTCGATCGCGGTCGCCTCACACCCCAAACGCATCGCTTCCAGCGGGATTGCCTCGCTCCCAGCAAAGGGGTCGAGCACTCTGGGAGCCCGCCCACCGTATGCTTTCTTGATCTCCTCCCGAAACCAGTTCATGTCGGCGCTGTTCTCGTTCCCCCAGTGCAGGACACCCCCTCGGTCCGCTCCTTGACGACCTCGATCGTTTTGCCGCCCACCTTCTTCATCTGGACCTGGGTGACGACCTTCCCGCCGATCTTCTCCAGCAGCTCCTGCCGCTTCTCCGGCGTTCCCGGATCAGGCAGCAGTGTGGCAATCAGAGCCGCCCGACAGGCCGCCAGCGGTCTCCTGGCGGGCCAGATGTGGAGCGTAGAGATATGCCCGTGCCGAACGTTCTTCTCATGGACCGAGTCCAAGGAAGCCTGCTTGAGCGGGAAGGCGACTTCGATGAGGCGGGGGCGGTCGGTCATTTGAGGCCTTCGATCCCGGCTTCTTTCGCGATCTTCCGGGCAACGAACTCGAAATTCCTGTAAGCCTCGGTGACCGCGTAGGTGTGAGCGCCCAGCGCACCATCCGCGGGCTTCAGGAAGAACATGGGTTTGCGCGCTTCCTGGGCAAGTGGCATCAGGCTTCGATAATCCTTGAGTTTTGCGATGCAGTTCGGGTCATTGTCGATGGATACCGCGGGGTCGGATGGCTCCTCCAGGACCGACTCCGCGTAAGTGGACGGAATCCGGGCAATCCAGCGATCGAACGCTTTGACGGGCCGGTCCAGACGGATGGAGTGACGAAGCACCACGTAGCCAAGGGGGTGGATTCTACCCAATGGTAATCTGAGGTCGGGATCCGGGTTCTTGCTCAACCGCTCTGTCCACTCTTCGCGCCAGCGGCGAAGCGCGGGCCCAAGGTTTCGAAGACCTTGGAGCGAAAACAAGTCGGGACCTAGAGGGATCACCACGAAGTCGGAGGCAATGAGTGCGGCGCGGTTGATCGCGCCCAGGTTGGGTCCTAGATCGATCAGAATGACATCAGCCCCGTGTTTCTCGCCGGCCTGTTGAATGATGCGCCAGAATGCCGAAGTCACGCGGAAGGCGCGTTCATCACGGTCCATACACTTCGGCCAGACTTCGGATAGCTGGTCTTCGAACGTGGACAGTGCCATGTCGCCCAGGACAAGGCCGAGCCGATCGCTGATGATTTCGACATGCGAATCGGCGATATCGCCCGTGCCACGCTTGAGCGGTTGAACTGCTCCGAAGATGGTCAGGGGGTGACCGTCACCGGGCATGACCTCCTCGAGCCGATCTTCATCGAGAAACGCGGCAGTCAGGTTGCTTTGCGGATCGAGGTCGGCGGCGATGACGCGCAAGCCGCGGTCGGAGAACATCCACGCGAGGTGGTAGACCATCGTGGTTTTGCCGACCCCACCCTTGTTATTGAAGAAGGCGATCACGGGGATGCTCATCGTCACCTCCTGATGATGGCTGCGACGTGGGAGTCCTCGACCTGGAACTCGAGCTCTGGATTGCCGTTCTTCTGGAGCTCTCGGCGGGCAGTCGCGATACCGAATCCGAACCGCTGCACATACCCAAGTTCCTTCATGACTGCCGCGAGGTTGGGATTGCGGTAATCGTATGCGCCTGGCTTCCCAAAGTTCTGCTTCGTCACCTGACCGTAAGGTCCACCTGGATTCTGAATCTCGATGCGATCTTCGAACCAATACAATCGTACAGGAGCGTTCGTGTTTTCATAGGAGCGGTGAAGGATGGCATTGCGAGCAACTTGCTGAAGGGCAACCAGAGGATAGTCCGGTTTCCGCACCTCAACGTGGCCAGACGTGAAGTCTACAGACGTCTGAATATTGGCCTTGAGCAGGTCGTCCACTTCATTCAGCAAGTCTGGCAAGGGTCCCCGTACCTCACGAGAGTCCTTGACGGGATCCCCCAGAGCCGCGCCATCAATGCGAAGAAACTGCACATATGCGCCTGGAACCCAATCGGTTGGGGCCTTGCCAACGGACAGTACACCTACCAAGGTTGGACAAACTGGAGACCCAGGATGCGCGAACTTCGCCGCTACGAGCTGGTGTTCCAGGCTTCGCTGGTTCTGGTCAAGCACGTCGATTGACACGGCCGAGGGCAAGTAAGTTCGGCGAAAGAGCAACTCGTCCACCGCGTCGAGGCCAGCGGACGCGATGGGCTGAATATCCGCTGGCAAATCGCGGAAGCGACGCTTCTCGTTCAGTCGACGCTCGTCATCGGGATTCGCGATCCCGCGGCGGGGTCCCGAGCGAATCCAGATTGTCCCCCTGAACCTTACCGGAGGAGCGCTCGACGGATGAACCAGCACGACGGCGACATCCTGACCCTTCAGTTTCCTTTTTTGCACATCAAGAGATGGAAAGGGCAGGACGTTGCCGTCTCCGCGAATCGATGCGAGGTTCTGGAGGAGTTGATCGGTCACCGCGATACCCGTCGGCTCGCCACTGTTATTGACCCCCACAAAGAGGACACCCACATCGCGGTGATCCGGCAAATCGTTGGCGAAAGCGCAGATAGCCTGGCGAAATTTGTCGCCGTCGGTTGTCGACTCCGTTCTCTCTGCCCGATCTGATTCAATATCATCGAGTAGCTGCTCGAGCTCTGCATCGTTCATCGGAGATATCCTTCCTCAGGGGGACAGTATCGGGGCTGTGTCTGATCGAGACTGGGTGTTACGGCTCTCTTGGAGTTCACCAGCAGACTGCCGAATGGGTCTTCCACGCGAACCAGTCTCGGGTTTGACCTGGCAGTCGGAGACGACATGCAGCTGATACTCATGATTCAGTCTCCTTCCGCCGCTTCGAAGAGGGCTTTCTCCTCGATACTCACGCCCCCCTTGGCCTTCACGATTAACTGCATTCCCTTTGCTAATCAATGTAGAATCGCTCGGGAGAACCCCGGTCGGACCGTCCACGGTTTGTGCCTCTCGTGAACGAGGGCGAAGAAGCGCGATCAAGACCTCAGCATAATGGATGGATTGGTTGACGGGAAGTGTCTCGATCGGTTGAATCACCTGGGCAGGCTCATCGGCCTCGAGCCGCAGTGAGGGCTCCTGCCCTCTGGACGACCGCTTACCCCTGGCGTAATATCGGCATTGGCCTGGCTCAAAGGGGGTGAAGCCGGGGGTCGGAACGAGGACTTTCACGACCGTCGCGTAGGTCTCGAACTGAACTGATCCTGAGCAGGAATGCACCTTCCAGACCGGCTGGTTGCAGCAGCCGGGTGCCGCGAGCGGCCGACCCTGGAGATCGATCTTGGCAATGCAGGGCAGCGATGGATCTGGAGCCGTGTCTGGATTCTCCTCTGCCCCGGGAGATGGCCCTGATGATCGCCAAGCTGCGGGCGGCGCCGTCCCGCGTGGCCGCGGGGCCGGGCACCTTGCGGCCCTGATAGTCTCAGGGTTCGCCATTCGTCAATAAATTATTCATGTTCACGTTGTAATGTTATGGAGTTGGATCAGGGCACGATTGTCCAGAAGAGGAGCAAGTACGATGACGACACCGATTCGCGTGGCAGTGACAGGGGCTGGAGGCCAGATCGGCTATGCCCTGCTGTTCCGGCTCGCTTCCGGAGCGGTTTTCGGACCCGAGCAGCCGGTCGCCCTGCAGTTGCTGGAAATCACCCCGGCCCTTCCCGCATTGAACGGGACCTTGATGGAACTGGAGGATTGCGCCTTCCCGCTCCTGGCCGAGATGAAGGCCACCGACAAGGCCGCGGAGGCATTCGCCGGGGCCGACTGGGTGATCCTGGTCGGCGGCTTGCCGCGGAAGGATGGCATGAGCCGGGCCGACCTGATCCGGGCAAACGGCCCGATCTTCACGGGGCAAGGGAAAGCGATCAACGATGCCGCGAGCCCCAATGTGCGGGTCTTGACCGTGGCCAACCCGTGCAACACCAACTGCCTGATCGCCAGGTCGCACGCACCCAGGGTACCGTCGGATCGCTGGTTCGCCATGACGCGCCTGGACCAGAACCGCGCCGCCTCGCAACTGGCCCGGAAGGCAGGCGTGCCGGTCGCCTCGGTGAAGAAGGTGACCATCTGGGGCAATCACAGCGACACGCAGTATCCCGACTACAAGAACGCGGAGATTGCCGGCGTGCCCGCCAACAGCGTCATCTCGGATCCAGCCTGGTTCTCCGAGTCATTCATTCCGACCGTGGCCAAGCGCGGCGGCGCCGTGATCAAGGCGCGAGGCGCCTCGTCGGCGGCCTCGGCGGCCAATGCTGCCCTGGGCACCGTCCAGGCGCTGCACGTCCCCACGCCGGCAGGCGACTGGTTCAGTGCCGGAGTGGTATCGGATGGCAGCTACGGCATCCAGCCCGGCTTGATCTACAGCTATCCGCTCGTCTCCAAGGGAGGCTGTAACTGGTCGATCGTTCAGGACGTGAACATCGACGACGAGGCTCGCCAACGGCTCGACGCCTCGGCCGCCGAACTGATCTCGGAGCGTGACGCGGTCAAGGACCTGCTCGGTCCGGCAGCGTGACGATCCTGCGACGAAATGGTACGCTGGAACGCGCCATCGAAGGGGGAGTTCCACACGCCAATAGCTCCACGAACGGCCGTGCCGGGAGGATTATCCATGGCCACCCCATCGTCTTATCCCACGACCAAGGATAACCCCCCGGTCGAATATCCCACCGGAGATGGTCAACCGATGGCGGAAACGCCAATCCATCGCGACAACATGATCGCGATGCTCGATGTTCTGAAAGCGCGTTATGCCGCTGACCCCATGGTCTACATTTCGGGCAACATGTTTCTTTACTATGTTCCGGGTAGAAAGCGTCGCCATGTTTCCCCCGACGTCTTCCTGGTTCGGGACATTCCCAACAAAGAGCGAGACGCGTACTTCGTGTGGGAAGAGGGGAAGGGGCCTGATGTCGTCTTTGAATTCACATCGGAATCGACGAGAGACGAGGATCTCGACGACAAGTATAACTTATATCAAGATGTCCTTAAAGTCTCTGAGTATTTCCTCTTCGACCCCAAGCAGGAGTACCTGACCCCGTCCCTCCAGGGATTTCGGCTCCGCTCCGGGCGATACGTCTCCATCGAGCCCGTCGAGGGACGCTTGCCCAGCGAGGTGCTGGGCCTCCATCTCGAGCGGGAGGGGGTCTTCCTGCGCCTGCACGACCCGGCCACTGGCCAGAAGCTGCTGACTTCTTGGGAGTCCCTCAGCGTCACGGAAGCTGCTCTTCTAGTGGCCGAAGCGGAAAAACGCCAGGCCGAAGCGGAAAAACGAAAGGCCGAACAGGAGCGACTGCTGATGGCCAAGGCCTTGAGTGAGGCGAAAGCGGCGCAGTTGGCTGCCCAGGCCGATCGAGAACGAATCCAGCGTGAATTGGAGGAACTCCGCCGGAAGTTGGAGGCGACGGACTGAAACAGACTCGGCCTCGGGGGACTCAGGAAGGACAGATCTGTCGGGGCCGAGTCGCAGCAGACGACCTGGATCGTCTGCATTCGGCGTCCGAATAGCAAGTTTACGCTGGCGCTGCCGAATCCAGAGCAACCCAGTTCCGACCGCCTTGCCTCAGCGTAGCGGCCGAGCCGCCGGTCCATCGCCCGCACGGGCATTAGGGTCTAGGCCAATGATCCTGCTGCGTGGGCGGCTGCGGTCAACGATGACCGGCGCGGAGTCGGCAGTCTCGGCCCCGCCACGGTGGCCCACGGTATCGACCGCCTCGACCCGAATGTGGAACTTGGCGGGGAAGCTGGGGGGTACCGTCCAGATGTACTGGCCCATGTTCTCCTGGCCATCGATGATCGGCTGCCAGATCGATCCCGCCTGGTCGGGACGCCAGAACAGCGAGACCGAGCGCGGGGCAAGGTGAAGATCGCTGGCTCGCCAGGTGATCGCCACCTTGCCTGCATGAGGACCGGTGCCGATCTGAGGTGGGTAGAGCTGAACCGAGGGAGGCGTGGTATCGACCTCGACCCAGGTTTGCGGCGGATCGCCGGGCGCCGGCGGCTGGTCGCCAAGCCCCGAGGCTGAGCGAGCCACCAAGCTCAGACCGAAGGTTCCTTCACCGCCCAGATCCACCTCGAACGGCGAAACCCTGTCGGCATCCTCGGCTCGACGAATCCAGTTCCTGCCGCCGTCCTGGGTCA
The DNA here is from genome assembly GCA_019237095.1 of Planctomycetaceae bacterium. Taxonomy (GTDB): domain Bacteria; phylum Planctomycetota; class Planctomycetia; order Isosphaerales; family Isosphaeraceae; genus Aquisphaera. The sequence continues at coordinate 4,802 of JAFAHT010000040.1, read as the reverse complement.
CCCAGAGCTCCACGACCGCCGGACCGTCAGGACCTGCGTCCTCGATGGCGTACTGAAGCTTGAACCGAGGACTGGGAACCTGCATGGAGCGATTCCCTGCCGCCGTGAGACCGCCCGGCCCGGCATTTGTTCCTGGCCCGGTTGGCGGAAACGCATCGGTGGCCCCGGGCAGTGCCGCCGCCCCGGCCTTGTCATTCATCGGAAATGGGTTGGAAAAAGGCGGAGCGGCGGCCGCTGGCGAGCCCGAGCCCGACGCACTGACCGCTCGGGCGTTACCGACTGCCGTTGCGCCGCCGCCGCGGTCCCAGTCGGGAGCCGAGGGATAGGCTCCCGTGGCCGGACTTTCAGCGTCGCGTGTGCGCTGGGCGGGTGAACGCCGGGCACCCGATCTGGCCGTTGAACCCGAACCCTGCACGGGGCTCTCCTGCACCGGCGGGAATCCCGGCCCCGCGGCGATGGCAGAAGCGGAGTTGGAGATTTGTTCGACTGGAGGCACCGAGGTTTCGGCATCGACGGCCGCGAAATCGGAGTCGCCGGCAGTGCCTTCCGGCATCACGATCTCGGCGTCCGCCACGTTCCCCGCCTTGTCGGCGACGGAGGCACGAACCCGGAGCGAATCGGCGGTTCCGGCGTCCCACCGCTGGGCGCCCAGCAGTGACAGGCGGCGGATCGGCACCCGCCGCCATTCCTTCGCGCCTTCGACCTGGTATTCCAGGAGGAGCGTCTTGAGATCGAGGTGCTCGTCCTTGACCTCCCAGCGCACACCCGCTTGGCTCCCTCGCCGGCCATCCGGATCCAGCAGAATCGAAGGGGGGATGGTGTCCACCACCACTTTCATGCTCGGCTCAACCGTCTGGTTCATCGGCGGCGAGTACTCGTCTTCCACGGTGAGCGTGCGGGTCGCGAACCAGAACTCGCCGTCATGCGAGGTGCGGAAGGTGAACTTCCCCAGGTCTGGCGTAGTCTTGCTCTTGGGCTCCCAGTGGAACCCGGAGTCTTCCGAGACCCAGAGCTGAATTTCCTTGAGCCGCGCTCGTCCCTCGGCATCAATGTGGAAGGGGATCCGGAATGAGCGTTTCTTCTGGTAGATTACGGGGACCTTGCCGCCCGGCGACCGGGCGGGAGGCTCTGTCGCCAGGGCACCGCTTGCCAGTCCCGCCGCCGCCATCGTCAGCGCGCCAAGGGCCACAGCCAGAACCCTGAGGCTCCGACCGCAGCGACCTCCATGCGCTTTACGTCTAGCTGGCCCCACGAGACCGTTCTCCCAACCCGAAATGCGGAGTGCCTGCCAACCCGGGATCGCCGCTTTGTCCTTGCTCACCCTCGAATGCATCATCCTGCAAAGAGGAGCCAATCCAGGGCGCGGTTCTCAGCTTATGCCGTGTTTATCGACCCTCACTCCCGTGCGCCTTGAAACGATTCTACAGAAGATTCAGCTAATGCGGGGAATTCCGGTTGAACGCGACATGTCTGGGAAAATAGGTAGATCGGAGAGATTTTCCAGTTTGTTGCATTCGCCCGGTGTTTCATTGATATTTTGACAGAATCGTCCCGGTGTTCGCCCCGTGCGAGTACGATCCGATCGTGGTCAACTCGGCACCGCTCGCCACGATCGAGCTCGGCGACTTCGATGTCGGCATCGAAGCCAGAGGTTTTCATCTCCTTTGCCAGCCGCGATGGCGAGTGCGTCGCCGAGGCGGTGCGCGTCCGCCTCCAGCGCAAATCGCCCGCGTTCTGTCTGTGGAAGGACCATTTGGCGCTCGAAGGCGGGCGGGGATGGTGGGACCAGATCGAGGCCGCGCTCAACGAGGCGCGGTTCCTGGTCCTCATCCTGACGCCCGCCGTGCTCAGCGAGAAACTCGCGCCGGTGGTGCACAAGGAGCTCAGGCATGCGCGACAACAGGGTATCTGGATCGACCCGGTCATGGGGGCCTCGAAGGAGCACATCGACCCGCGGCAGTTCCCCCGCTGGCTGGCGAAGCTGACGAATAGCGGAGGGAGCCACCCACTTTCTAGTACCGCGTAACTTTCCTCGGATTCTCGTAACCGTTCGCCCAGGGGAACCCTCTTCTATATCGAATGGACGTGACTCGGAACTCGCTGCCCGTTCTCGCGAGCTTACTGTCAATCGACGAGTTCGGGCGAGGTGGAACCCTCGTCCATTCATTCCCTGTTCTCTGTTTATCTCAAGGAGTTGCGCCATGCTTTCCTCTCTTTGCAGCGTATTCCGCCGGGTGTCCCGGCCACGCCCGGCCGCGCGCCACACGGCACCGCGGCGCCGGCCCGTGCTGGAGGTGCTCGACGGCCGCACCCTGTTGTCGACCGTGAGCGGTCTCCACTTCGTCACGAGCCCGAACGTCCCGAACGCGGGTCTCAACGCGACCTCGGCGGTCCCCAACAACCCCAACGACGTCTGGGCCGTCGGTTCCTTCCTCAACCCGAGCACCAACCTGATCACGCCGCTCGCCGAGCATTTCAACGGGACGAGCTGGAGCGTCGTCCCCACCGCCACCTTGCCCTCGGGGACAGAGGGCCAGTTCAACAGCGTGGCCGCCGTGGCCTCCAACGATGTCTGGGCCGTCGGCGGCTCGCTCATCGAGCACTGGAACGGCACGAACTGGAGCATCGTCACCGGCGCGATCCCACCGAACACGGGCTCGCTCAATTCGGTGACCGCGATCGCCTCCAATGACGTCTGGGCCGTCGGCTTCGCCAACGGGAGCAACCTGATCGAACACTGGAACGGGACGAGCTGGAGCGTCGTCCCCAGCCCGGCCATCCGCAACTCCCATCTCACCGGCGTCTCGGGGACGTCCAGCAACGACGTCTGGGCCGTGGGGAGTGCCGGGCGTTCGACCTCTGACCATGTGGAAATCCTGCACTGGAACGGCACGGCCTGGAGCGTCGTGTCCGCCCCGTCCCCCGGCCTCGAACCCTTCCTCACATCGGTCGTGGCTGTGGCCCCGAACGACGCCTGGGCCGTGGGCGAGCAAACCGTTGTCAATGGTTCGATCGGGACCGGCCAAGCGCTGATCGAGCACTGGGACGGGACGAGCTGGAACGTCGTCCAAAGCCCCAGCTTGCCCTCGGGGGGGACAACGGGCCTGCTCAAGAGCGTGGCGGCCGTCTCCGCCAACAACATCTGGGCCGTCGGCGAATTCCTTGACCCCAACCTCAACAATTATCAGACCCTCACCGAGCACTGGGACGGGACGAGCTGGAGCGTCATCCCCAGCCCGAACGCGACCACGGGCGGCAACAATCTCACCGGAGTGACGGCCCTCAGCACCGGAGACGTCGTTGCGGTCGGCGGCGCGAACAGCCCGGACAATCAAACGGGCACTGATCTCATCCTGGCCAACAACGAGCCGCTTGGCTCGGCGCCGGTCCCCCCTGCCAATCCACCCAGCCCCCCCCCAAACCCAAACCCCCCCGGCATCATTGACTAGATGCCGGATCACGGGAAGGAGCTGCACAAGCCGGCGTAAGGGGACCGATCCGAAGCGGTGATTCTGGTTATCACCTAGCTCGACCGGCTTGGGGCATGGGCACATTGTTGGGTGTCGGCGCTGGGACCGGCGCCTTGCACCCGACAAACATGCCCGGCCCCCTCTGCTTCAAGGCGTCCGGTCCCAAGCTTGGCTTGCTCGTCAACAACCCAACCACGAGATGTGGCACCCCGAGAAGTTGGCGGAACGTCCGAGCCATGGTCAAGATGGCGAGCAGGGCACGGAACTCAGAATAACCGCCCTCCGGAATCGGCTGGCTTCACGAAAGAGTCGAGCAGGGTCGCGAGCTCCGGCGCGCTGGGGATTTCCTTGAAGCGGAGAATCGGACCCGTGAGCTCGTTGAGCGATCCCTCATCGACCTTGAGCTTGTCGGAGATCACCAGCACGTACCGGGGAGGACCGAGGTTGGGAAGGAGCCGGAGCAGCCGTTCCAGGCTGGACTTCTTCCAGAACCCCAGCACTTCCACAAAGACATCGGTCCCGCTGGCCCTGTGCACCGCGCGGTAGTCGGGAACCCAGACGCCCTCGCGGCCCAGCTCGAGCACGTCAGTACATTCACTCAGTTCCCAGGCCGGGGCAATCTGGCGGAATCGTTCGACAAACGCCGGGATCTCGGCGGGAACGTAGATCCCCGCATCGAGCTGGTGCGTGATCAGCCCGGTGCCGGCATCGAGATGGAAGCTCCGCGGCTCGCGTCTGGGCCCCCAGCGGAGCTCGGCCTCGAGCCGGAAATCGTGGCAGTGCAGGAGTGCCGGCAGGAACAGCGCCATCTGCAAGCCGTACTTCGTGGTCGCGCTGAAGAGGCTCAGCGGACCGTCGATCTGGATGGTGTAACCGTCGGCCATCGATCCCTGCACCCGGTACACAAGCCGGTGGAACTTGAGCCGGCGGAAGAGCTGACGATAGCGCGCGGGGCCCTCGGTTCGGATCTCGGTCTCGACGCGGACCGATCGCAGCAGGACCGCCTGTGCCAGGGCGACGTTGTAGCGATCGATCAGCCGTTGCGCCGTCATGTCCTGGAACTTGAGCAGCCGGTTCTCATCTCTCAGGTCGGCGAAGAGGGCTTTTAACAGGGTTTCCGGCGGGAGCTTGAGCTCCAGGGCGACGGACGAGAGCACCTCGTCGCGGCGAAAGGTTGGTCGGGATGCCAGGCTGACCCCGGTTTCCTGAGTCGGCCGCGCCGCCCGGAGCCGGCGGCGTAATTCGGCGGCCGCGGTGAACACCTGCTCGCGAATCTGCTCAGGAGGCACATCGGCGACGACCTCGAACTCGGCCCGGTCCTCCAGCACCTTG
>JAFAHT010000473.1 GCA_019237095.1 Planctomycetaceae bacterium | reverse complement strand
ACGTCCGAGGTCTACGGCACCGCCCAGTACGTGCCCATCGACGAGCAGCATCCGCTTTGCGGGCAGTCTCCCTACGCCGCGACCAAGATTGCTGCCGACGCCCTGGCCGTAAGCTATCACCGGTCGTTCGGTTTACCTGTCTCGATCCTGCGTCCGTTCAACACGTTCGGTCCCCGACAGTCAGCCCGCGCCATCATTCCGACGATCATCAGCCAGGCCCTGAGCCGGCCGCTCGTGAAGCTGGGCCGGCTCGATCCGCGGCGAGATCTCACGTTCGTCAAGGACACAGCCGGGGCGTTCGTTTCGATAGCCGGTTGCAACGAAGCGATCGGACGGGTAGTCAATGTCGGCCGGGGCCAGGATGTCTCGATCGGCGAACTCGTCGAGCGGATCGGCACGCTGCTGGGACGGACGATCGAGGTCCAGTCCCAAACTGACCGGATTCGCCCGGCGGCCAGCGAGGTGGAACGCTTACTTGCGGGAACGACTCTGGCTCAGTCGCTCTGGAAGTGGCAGCCGCGGTACAGTCTGGATCAAGGGCTCCAGGAGACGATTGCCTGGATCACCGCGAACCTGGGACGCTTCCGCGTGGACGATTACACGACCTGAACTAAGTTCCTGTTTCTCAATTCCTGGGGCGTTCCGCGAACGGTCCGGGGGTGAAAATCCCCCTGGGTGGATCGACCGCGAAGTAGTGCGTGAGCCGGAAATCTCCGGCTCTGACGGCAGTCAGCCAGCCCGACTGAGAAACTCGGTGAGCTGGGTGATCCAGGTTTTCAGTGGACACTGTTTGGGCAGCAGTTGCTCGGTTTTCTCCTCGTAGCTGACACGCCTCAGGGTCGTCAGCATGTCCGCGAACGAGGGTTCTTCCTTCTTCGTGTACCAGGGGCGGAAGGGAAAGCGTAGCAAGCGATGACCTGTCTGGTGAAACCAAACGACTACCAGAGTGTAGATGAACAATGCCATCGGTGCGGTCCGTGCAACGGCCATGGGGAGACGATTGGCTGGGTCTTCCAGACCCAAGAACTGCTTGCAGTTTTCGAATGTGCATTCAATCGCCCAGCGACAAGCATAGGCGGAGAGGATGTCCCTTGCCGTCCAATCAAGTTTGGTACAGTAGAACATCTGATCGGGGCGTTTCCCTTCCACGTCGTGGGTCAAGACGATGGTCAGAAGTCGATCCTTTCCCGCTTTGTAATACAGGGCCTGGGTCGTCTTGATCGCCAGGGTGGCATGCAGCCCGAACTGGTCAAACTCCAATTCAGTCCACGGTTGGTTCGGATCCTGAGCCCATTGCTTCATGCCAGGCAAGCGGTTTCCTTTTTTGCGGGCCGGTCCTTTCCTTTTCCCATTCTTGGGAGGAGCGGGCTCGTAGAGTGCTCCCTTGGGATGGACATGGCTGATGAGCTGAACATTGGTCGGCAGGTGAGCGAGAATGCTCTGACCTCCGTAGGCGCTGTCACCGGAGACGATGATCTCATCGTTGGGGAACCACTGAGCCACCCTGTTGATGAGGTCCAGAGCTAACTCAGGCCGGGTGCGATGATTCGGATCGTGCTTGGATTTGGAAGATCTCTGCTTGCCCTTCTGACTCTTTTTCCCTTTGGTCAGGCCTTGGCGGTTGCGGTACAGACGCATGGCGATGGGCAAGGCGAAGACCTTGGACGGTGCCCAGGCGGGGAAGGCGACAATCAGGGTCAGCACGACCCAGTCGTGTCCCCAACTGACCAGGGACTTGGAGCGACTGGAGATGAGCGGATCATAATGCATACCGGCGCCGTAGAGGGTCAGCCCGCGGTGGCGGCAGAGGGTATCATCAACGGCCCAGAAGAGGGCGGCGCCCGGGGTGAGAATCGTGACGACCAGCTTGGTAAGGTACATGCAGTAAGTGTCGATGTCCCAGGCAGCGTGGCTGAAGAAGCGATGAAACCGCGACCAGTGGCCGTCTCCGACACGGCCACTGGAGAAGATGACTTCGGTTACGTAGCGGTGGCGTTGGGAGAGGATCCAGCCCACGACGATAACCACAAAGGTGTTGAAAGTCGGTGTCGTGAAGACCGCGTCAAAGTTCTGTAGCAGGGTGAGGAAGGAGTCGGTAAGTTCCATGGGTCGGCTTCCTTGCCTTGGCGTCTTGTTGCGACCTCAGAGACCAAGACAAGTTGCCAAGAAATCGCGAGGAAGCCGATCTGATCTTCTGCTCAGTAACCCCTCTCCAAATCTGCGAAACAAGAACTTAGGAGGCTCGTCAAAATAAAGTGACTACTTTTTCTTCCGTCCCGGCAGAATCTGGTAGTTCCAGTTGCCGTGAAACTTGGCTGGCTTGAGGTTGACTCGGGCCAGTTCCTCGTCAGTGACTTTGGTACCTGTCGGGTAGGTCGCCGCGTCAAGTTCAGCCTGAACTGTCAGGCCTTGCTGCGTTGCTGTGTTGGCAATCAGATTGATGATGACCTCGTGACTGACCAATGGGCGCCCACGCCAATTCTGAGTGATGTGGCAGAACATCCTGTGCTCGATCTTGTTCCACTTGCTTGTTCCCGGCGGGAAATGGCACACATGAATCGGCATCCCCAGATGGACAGCCAAGTCCTGCAGCGCGAGCTTCCACAACCGACAGCGACTGCCGTTACTGCCACCTCCGTCCGCAGTGATCAGCAGTTCTTTCGCCCCACGGTGCCGCTTCGATCCCATCTTTCGCCACCATCGGCGAATGGCCTCGGCAGCGAAACGCGCAGTATCGTGGTCGATCCCAACGCTGACCCAGCCCTGGTTCTCCGTGATGTCGTAGACACCGTAGGGGATCGCCTTGCCCAATTCTTTGTCCATAAAGTCGTGCACGAGTACTTCCTCGGGATCGCCCTTCGGCTGCCATTCTCGACCACCGTTCCTGAATTCTCCCACGAGGTCCTTCTTTTTCGTGTCGACCGAGATTACCGGCTGCCCTCGTCGTTGAAAGGCCTTCACTTTGGTGTTGATGTGCTCGAACTGGGCGTTGCGATCCGGGTGGCTGGAACCCTCCTTCGTCTTGCGATTGCTCTGCAAACTGTATCCAGCGGCCCTCAGCAGTCGTCCGACTGTGCTGGGACTGGTGGAATGGCCTTGCCGTGTCAATTCCTCTGCCAACTGAGTCGTACTCTTGCAGGTCCAACGCAACGGCGACTGGGGGTCACCACGGGTCGAAGGATCGACCAACCACTCAAGGGCTGTGAGCAACTCGGGATCACTCTCTGTGCAGCGTTTGCGCCCGCCCCCTTTCCGGCGAAGGCGCGTTTCGATTGGGGCGCTCGGAGTGGCCTCTCTTACGGCCAGTTCAGCCAACCCCTTGCGAATGGTATTTGGCGACATCCCAACCGCGACGCTGACGGCTCGAACACCGCCCCAGCCGTAAGACCTGGCTTCCGCAGCTGCCCACTGCCGGCGCATCCGTTCGTCCATCAAAGGTGCGACAGCCGCGAAGATCGATTCAATCCGTTGAATGGCGGTTGCATCTTGCATGACCGCCATAGACCATGTTCTGAAAAATCGGTCAAGTTAATTTGACGAGCGTCCCAAGCTTGATTTTACACCCCCGCAGCGGCGGCACTTCTGCTTCTGGAATCCGCTCTTTTACTTCTGGAAGGCGGTACGTCTCTTTATTGTCGGCTGTGCTCGACTTCAGGCTTCCGACGGATCTCGCCTCAGGCATCAAGAATGAACGTGTCGCGTGGGCTCCGTTAAATTCGAGAGGATAGCAGATGGACTGAAGATGCTGATGTCAATCGGCTTTCCGCGCTGACACCGGGATGCCAGGGAGGTCGGGATGCTCGTTCTGAGTCGGAAGCCCCTGCAGTCAATCATGATCGGTTCGGATATCAAGATCACGGTCGTGAAGGTCGATCGAAACCAGGTGCGGATCGGCATCGAAGCGCCGCCGGAGGTCACAATCTTACGTGACGAGCTGATCGGCGTGGGTGACTCGATCGATCGAGAGGCTGTGAGATTTTCGGCAGCCCGGGCTTGAGCCAGTTCGTCCTGGTCAGGGCGGCAGTGGAGTGCCCGAGGGTGGGCAACAGCGCTGGCCGCCGACGGATTCGCAGAGGCCGCGCGGAGCCGTATTTTTATTCGAATCAAAAGACGCCCGTCGAAGGCGCTTCTTCGGTGGCAGCCTCACCCCCTTCTTCCTCGGCATCACCGCCGGCGAAGGCTCTTCTGGCCCTTTCGCCGACCGCAAACGACTCCAGGCAGTGCG